>NZ_QRQX01000059.1:0-608 GCF_003475665.1 Collinsella sp. AF29-7AC | reverse complement strand
GGGAAGGCGGCTCCCGGCCGGCGAGGACGTCGCGGTCCGGATACTCGCCCGGGAGATAGCCTCCCTCGACGCCGACATCGAGGAACTCGACTCGCTCGTGGCCGACTCGCTGGCGGGAGACGAGGTCTACGAGTGCCTCCTCACGGTGCCCGGGATCGGCCCCAAGACCGCCGCGGCGCTGGTGACGTCGATCGACATATCCGCGTTCAGGGGGCACGACGAGCTCGCGAGCTATTGCGGCGTGGCGCCGTCAGACAGGCGCTCCGGGAGCAGCATCAGGTCGACGTCGCCGCAGCACGGCGGGAACAGGCAGCTCAAGAACCTGCTCATATTCAGCTGCAACTCCCTCATCGGCACGGACAACAGGTTCGGGAGGTACTACGGGGAGTGCAGGGCGAGGGGGATGAGGCACAGCAAGGCGCTGAAGGCGGTCGCGAGGAAGAGGCTCAAGGTCATTTACGCGATCATGCGCGACGCCGTCCCGTACGCGGCCTAGCGGGCGGCGGGATCAACCAAAGAGGAAACCAAGCGGGGGCGCCTGACGCCCGGATGCGTCATGCCGAAATGGCGCGAAGCACGCGGTTGACAAAACCATAGAGACACGTCCC
>NZ_QRQX01000058.1:0-666 GCF_003475665.1 Collinsella sp. AF29-7AC | reverse complement strand
GGCCGAGGCCGCCTCGATCAATTTGCGAAAGAATCTTGACGGTACCTGCCACAGTGTTCAGTTGACCGTTGACACAAACACGCGTGCGCGGATGCGAGCGGTACTCAAGCGTGCCGCGGGCGGTACCGAAGGGCAATATTCACATTTTTGGATGATACTACCGAAGCGCGTTGCAGGTGGAACGGAGAAAGTCTATTACTCAAGAATAAACGACGCGCAACCGATCGGATGAATCGAGATATTGCACACCTCTCGTTACGTCTCAACATTTCCATAGAGAACAGCAGAAATCTCAAAACTCGACAAGGCGCTCAGATCCGGCATCTCTATTGCCATGAGCAACAAATGATTATTTACCTTTGCATTATCAAGTAACGGTTAGGCCATATCCAACTTTCTCCCTTTACGGTAAAGGTGAACAAATTCATCAGAGAATTTCTTTACGTAATCTCTATCGATGGCGGTCGCTAGCGTTTCATCATTATGTTCTGCTGTCTTTGTCCAGTTGTATGAGCCATGCATTACGTACTCAAAATCAATGATACAAAACTTATCGTGCATACGGTTCCATTCACGCCAACCAGAACGCGAGATGAGAACGGTATCAAAACCACTAAGCTGGCTGTTAGCGTCGGAAAATATTAGCCAAATATAGTCGGCCGAGAT
>NZ_QRQX01000057.1:0-741 GCF_003475665.1 Collinsella sp. AF29-7AC | reverse complement strand
TTTAGTCTGCTGGCCGCGCAGCGCCCAGCTTTAAACCACCCGCTACGCGGGTGGAGACAAACGGCTTTACAAAGCCACCCCTCCGACCGATATTGACGATTGTTCAGGCCGTCAAGAATTCGAGTCGAAGGGGTGGTCGCCATGGCCCAGAAGGCCTACAGCCTTTCCCACACGAAGTGGATGTGCAAGTACCACATCGTGTTCACGCCGAAGTATAGGCGCAAAGTGATCTACAACCAAATCAGGAGCGACATAGGGGAGATCCTCAGGAAGCTGTGCGAGTACAAGGGGATCGAGATAATCGAGGGGCACCTGATGCCCGACCACGTGCACGTGCTGCTGGCGATCCCGCCGAAGTACAGCGTCGCGAGCGTCATGGGCTACCTGAAGGGGAAGAGCTCGCTGATGATATTCGACAGGCACGCCAACCTCAAGTACAAGTTCGGCAACAGGAAGTTCTGGGCGGAGGGCTACTACGTGTCCACCGTCGGCCTGAACGAGGCGACGATCGCCAAGTACATCAGGGAGCAGGAGTCCCACGACATCGCGCTGGACAAGCTGAGCGTGAAGGAGTACGAGGACCCCTTCAAGAGGAGGTGATCCTGCCGGTTCGACCGGCGCGCCACGGGTCAAGATGCACTAGGCCTGGACGAAGTCCGGGCCCGCGCCTTTAGACGCGAGCCCGGGGCCCGTGGGTTATACCCTAAGAGCAAACCACCCTTTTTAAGGGTGGTTCTGATT
>NZ_QRQX01000056.1:0-771 GCF_003475665.1 Collinsella sp. AF29-7AC | reverse complement strand
GTTCGCTTCTAATAAAGAAGGCCAAGATTCGGGACGCAGTTCAAAATGAACCTGTCCCTTTTTGGCAGGTGGGAGGAGATGCGTATGATCAAGGCAGTGCTGTTTGACATGGACGGCGTGCTGGTCGATACCGAGTGGTTCTACAACCGTCGCCGCGTGGCATTTATGGAAGAGAAGGGCTTCCACTTTGACGAGATCCCCGATCTTTCGGGGTCTAACGAGCCTGCCATTTGGGAGGCGCTGGTGCCTGACGATATTGAGCTGCGCGAGCGCCTGCGCGTGGAGTACAAGCAGGTCTACAGCCCGGACCACCCCGTTCCGTATGCCGAGCTGCTCAACGAGCAGACGGAGCCGGTGATGCGTGAGCTGCGCGAGCGCGGCGTGAAGTGCGCCATCGCAAGCTCGTCCTATCGCGAGCTCATTGACGAGCTGGTGGAGATTGCCGGTATCGCCGACGTGCTGGACTACACCATCAGCGGGCACGAGTGCAGTGCGTTTAAGCCCGACCCCGAGATCTACCTGCGTGCCATGGAAGCGCTGGGGGTGGAGCCCGCCGAGTGCCTGGTTATCGAGGATTCGCCTTTGGGGATCGAGGCTGGCAAGCGCTCGGGCGCCCGCGTCCTGGCGCTGCGTCCGCATGAGGGCGTCAACCTGGACCAGTCCGCCGCCGACGTTGTCATCGACAACCTGACCGACATCCTACCTGCCATTTAGGGACAGGTTTATTTTGAACTGCGTCCCGAATCTTGGCCTTCTTTATTAGAAGCGAAC
>NZ_QRQX01000055.1:0-830 GCF_003475665.1 Collinsella sp. AF29-7AC | reverse complement strand
GCTCAGGCGCAAGGTCGGCTACAGGCCGAGGAAGCGCGCCGCGCGCCGGGCGGCGACCCGCCACTCCGCCCGCAGGTCATATGCCGCGTTCCTCGCCCTCGGCGAGGACGTTTGCGCCGCCGCCTGGGAGATGGACACCGTCGAGGGCGCGCGGGAGGACTCCGCCTGCCTGCTCACGCTGCTGCACCGCCCCAGCAGGCTCCAGCTCGCGCTGCCGCTGGAGGAGAAGACCGCCGGGTGCGTCGCGGGCGCCCTGGAGGGCGTCCGGGCGGTCCTCGGCGCCGACGGGACGCACCGCGTGTTCCGCGCCGTGCTCACCGACAACGGCGCCGAGTTCTCCGGCGAGGGCGCGATCGCCGCGCTCATCGGCGAGGGGCCCGGCGAGACGAGGCTGTTCTACTGCGACCCCGGGCGCAGCGACCAGAAGGGCGCCTGCGAGCGCAACCACGTCGAGATCAGGAAGCTGCTCCCCAAGGGCCGCGGCCTCAGGTTCGACCGGCTGGTCCCGGCGGACCTGTCGCTGGCGATGTCGCACGTGAACTCCGAGCCCCGCGGCGCGCTCGGCTTCGCGACGCCCGCCCGCGCCTTCCGAGCGATGCTCGGCGACGACGCGGCGGCGCTGCTGGAGGCGTACGGCATCGAGGACGTGCCCATCGACGAGCTCGACCTGACGCCGGGGCTCATCGCGCGGGCGCGCGCGGAAAGGGGCGATGCCCCGCTGTCCTAGCCTAAGGGAAAACGGAATAGACGGAACCGACCGTTCGGCTGAGTCTGGGAAGAGGTGCCGGGCGGCGGGCGGAGCATGGCCACCGGACCCATCGAAACACATC
>NZ_QRQX01000054.1:555-992 GCF_003475665.1 Collinsella sp. AF29-7AC | reverse complement strand
CCTTCCCGAGCGCGACGAGGCCAGCAGCGCCTCCCAGAGCCTCCTGGCCCCCGCCGCGGGGGCGCCCGCGCGCCTGGCGGCGTTCGAGAACCTGCGCCAGCCGGCGGCCGAGCACCCGGCGGCCCCGCCGAACTCGGCCAGCATCGACACCTGCCAGCGGCTCGACGGGTCGACCGCGCCCTCGAGCGCGGGGTCGGCCTCGAGCAGGGTCGCGCGCAGCCTGTTCTTCGCGCGGGTCCTGGCGGACGACGCGAACTCGCGCTGCGACGACAGGATCCGAAGCGAGGCGGTCCCCTCGGGCTCCTCGGGCGCCGGTCTGAGGGCGCGGGGCACGCCGAGCGCGGTGCGCGCGATCACCTCGGCGTCGATGGCGTCGGTCTTCGCGATGCCGGGGAACATCCCGCGGGCCTGCTTCTCGGCATATCCGGGCAGGTAGG
>NZ_QRQX01000054.1:0-545 GCF_003475665.1 Collinsella sp. AF29-7AC | reverse complement strand
TCCCGCGGGCCTGCTTCTCGGCATATCCGGGCAGGTAGGCGCAGGGGTTCCCATGCGCATGGGCGCGCGCGAGGACCAGTGCGCCGATGTTTCGCTTCTGGTCGACGACGACCAGCGCGCCGGAGCCGGCCCGCTCGAGCAGCCGGTCGATGTCGTCGGGCCTGTTTGCCAGCTCGGCCCTGAAGGCGACGCCCCCTCCCGCGTCGAGCGCGCACGCGCTGTGCGAGCTCTTCCCGACGTCGATCCCCAGGTAGGCCACGGGCGTCTCTGCTGCTGGCATGGTGTATCCTCTCCCTTGAGCCGGCCGTTAGCCGCGGAAGCGACACCCACATTACCCGGCCGTGGCCCGGTCCGGGCCCGGCACATCTCTATCAGTCGTTCCCCGCGGCCCCTCCCGCCCCGGCGGCAACACGTCCCGGGCCCTCTACGGGGCAGGGGCTGACGGCCGTCCGGGGCGGTCGGCCAGCGACCACCGGTACGGCTCAATCGTATAACCGTGCAACGGAAAAGAGCCGCCCTTTCGGACGACTCAAACTGTAATGGGG
>NZ_QRQX01000053.1:0-1056 GCF_003475665.1 Collinsella sp. AF29-7AC | reverse complement strand
GGCGTTGCCGCCAACATCCTGCCGGCCATGGGCTTCGCCATGCTCGGCCGCCTGGTGCTCACCAAGCAGCTCGTGCCCTTCTACTTCCTGGGCTTCCTGCTGTGCTCCTACGCCAACGTGCCCGTCCTGGGCGTCGCCCTGATCGCCATCATCATCGGCATCGACAAGTTCGACCTGCTCGGCCTGGGCGGAGCCCAGCCCCAGCTTTCCGCGGAAGGGGATGAGGACGATGACTTCTAGTCCCGAGAACAAGATCACGCGCTCCGACCTCGTCAAGAGCGCCGTCAACGTCGGCGCCCTGGGCATGGAGTTCTCCTGGACCTACTACAAGCAGATGAACATCGCCTTCTGCCTGATGGTCGCCAACATGCTCAAGAAGATCTACGCCGGCCGCCCCGACGACTACGCCGAGGCCCTGCATCGCCACTGCGCGTTCTTCAACATCACCGTCCAGTTCGCCCCGTTCGTCGGCGGCATCGCGATGGCCATGGAGGAGAAGGTCGCCCGCGGCGAGATCGAGCCCGAGAGCGTCAACGACGTCAAGGCCGCCCTCATGGGCCCGCTGTCCGGCATCGGCGACTCCATCTTCCTGTCGACGCTGCGCGTGGTCGCCGCCGCGGTGGGCATCAGCCTGTGCCAGGCCGGCAACCCCTTCGGCCCCATCGCCTTCCTGCTCATCTACAACGTCCCCGGCTTCGCGCTGCGCATCTGGGGCGCCGTCAAGGGCTACGAGCTGGGCGTGGGCTTCCTGGACGAGGCCCAGAGGACCGGCCTCATGCAGAAGATCATGACCTGCGTGGGCATCGTGGGCGTCATGGTCGTGGGCGCCATGTGCAAGGACATGTTCTGGGCCAGCATCCCGGTGGCCATCGGCTCGGGCGAGGACGCCCAGACCCTCCAGGACATCCTGGACGGCATCATGCCCGGCATGCTCGGCATGCTCGCCTTCTGGCTGTACTACTGGCTGCTGTCCAAGAAGATCAACCCCATGGTGCTGATCGTGGCCACCATGGTCGTGGGCATCATCGGCGCGTTCTTCGGCGTGCTGGCGTAAGG
>NZ_QRQX01000052.1:0-1091 GCF_003475665.1 Collinsella sp. AF29-7AC | reverse complement strand
TGTACGGATGAATGTGGGAGGTGTTCGGATAAAGTCGATAATCAAGGAAGAGTTTCCAGTAACGATAAAATAATTGAAAAAGTACTGCTGGATGGCAAAAGGAGTTATTATGGCGAAAAGCGCTCAAAGAATTGAGATGTCGTTCGATAAAATGAGAAAAATCGGAATGGTTCTTTGTGCCGTGTTGGTACTTATTGCCATCGCTACTATCGCCGTCTTTGGTTCGGCACTTGTTGTTGCATGCCATAGCATTTTGAATGGCGCAGTGGTAATCGAGGGGGTCGTTGAGCTTGGTGAGGGCGGCAGCATCGCGCTTCCAAACTTGGCGCTATGGGCGGTTTTGCTCCTTGCAGGGGAGTTTACATTGTTAAGCATCAGCTTCGATGTCGCTCGTCGTCAATCGCCTTTTTCTATTCGACATGCACGGATGATTGCCGTTATTGCTTGCCTATTTGCAATTAATGCCATTATGGGCTCTCTACAGATTGGCAGCGATTTAAAAATAATGGTGGGCAATTGTGTATTGAGTTGTCGTATGAATTCCGCTCTCCTTCAGATTGGTGACTCAGGCATCACGTTGGATGTGGGATCTATCATTGCAATGATGGTCGCTTTCGCTTTGTCGATCTTCTGGCGCTATGGGGCGCTTTTGCAGTCCCAGTCCGATGATTTGGTCTAGGTGATTGACCATGGATTATCTCATTATTGAGGTTGAGACGCTTTTGCTTAAGACCGGGAAAACAAATGCCGATCTAATAAGAGCGACTGGGCATACGCCAGCCAACATTTCTAAAATCCGTAATGCAAAAATAAAGGCTATACGCTTGAAGACATTGCTCGATATCTGTGTTGAGTTGGATTGTCAGCCGGGAGATTTGATCCGTCGTGTGAGTGAAATAGAACTTGAGGAACTTACCATCGCGCGTGCGCGGAATAAGATTTTGCAAAGACGCAATCCCGACCCCCCCGAGATATTGCCCACAGAGGTTTACGTAGTAGATCTTTCTAAGGAATAACAAAACAGAATCAAGGGAGGTGCAGTGACGGTTGATTTTCAATCTCAACGCAACAGCCTGAACGGACCCCGCGTT
>NZ_QRQX01000051.1:709-1126 GCF_003475665.1 Collinsella sp. AF29-7AC | reverse complement strand
GGTTGATTTTCAATCTCAACGCAACAGCCTGAACGGACCCCGCGTTTCCGCAGCTAGCGCAACGCGGAAATAGCCCCCGGCGCCCGGCCGTCGCCCCGTTTCCGCAGGTGGAGAGGCTGTGGAGGGCGGTGCCCCCATGCCGCCGCCGCATGCTCCGCCAGCCCGCCGCGCAGCCGTTCCGGACTCAGCGCAACGGGCCCTCCGGCCCATGTCCCGGCCCGCCGCCTATCCCGCCAGCGGCCCCTCGCCCCTCGCGGCCCTGGCCCTGTCGATGCAGCCGGGCGTGAGGTCGAGCCCGCCGGGCGCCAGCTCCTCTATCCCGAACGCGTCCATGAGGGCGGAGGCGTCCTCCCCGAGGGCCATCCGCAGCACGCGCGCCGGCGTCAGGAACCCGAGCGCCCCCCTCGGCTCGGAGTT
>NZ_QRQX01000051.1:0-699 GCF_003475665.1 Collinsella sp. AF29-7AC | reverse complement strand
GGCGTCAGGAACCCGAGCGCCCCCCTCGGCTCGGAGTTCACCTGCGACATGAGCAGCGCGCAGTCCGCCGCCGTCAGCCGGTCGAACCTGACCCCGGCGCCCTTGGGCAGCAGCTTCCTGATCTCGACGTGGTTCTTCTCGCACGCGCCCTTCTGCTGGCTCTGCCGGGGGTCGCAGTAGAAGAGCCTGGTCTCGCCGTCCCGCTCGCCGAGCAGCTCCGCGATGGCGCCCTCGTCGGCGAACTCGCTCCCGTTGTCGGTGAGAACGGCGCCGAAGGCGCGCCTCGCGCCGTCCTCGCCGAGGACCCCGCGCAGGGAGGAGAGCGCCGCCAGGACCGAGGCGCACGTGCCGTCCGGCAGCGGCAGCGCCAGCTGGAAGCGGCTCGGGCGGTGCAGGAGCGTGAGGAGCCTGGCGGAGTCGCCCCTGGCGCCCTCGACGGTGTCCATCTCCCAGGCCGCGGCGCAGGCGTCCTCGCCGAGCGCGAGGAACGACGCGTGAGACCTGCGCGCCGAGTGCGACGTCGCCCTCCCCGGGGCCCGGCGCGACCTCGGCCTGTAGCCGACCTTGCGCCTGAGCTCCATGTTCGTCATGCCGTCGTAGCCGGCGTCCACCCACCTGTAGACGGTGGAGGCGCTGAGCCCGGGGGTCGTCGCCGCTATCTGCTGCGGGGAGAGCCCGCGCGCGAGCCCGTCCCGGATG
>NZ_QRQX01000050.1:0-1165 GCF_003475665.1 Collinsella sp. AF29-7AC | reverse complement strand
ACGAGGGGATGCCGCGGTCGGCGGCGATGGCCCGCTTCGGCATCGCCGCCGCCACATCGCTCGACCGCTGGTGCAGGCTGTACCGCGAGGGCGGGCCGGAGGCGCTCGAGCCGGGACGCCGCGGCAGGCCGGAGGGCCCCGGGGGGCGGACGCGCGAGCGGGAGCTCGAGGAGCGCGTGCGCAAACTCGAGGCCCAGGTGGCGTATCTAAAAAAATCGATAGCCCTGAAAGCGGAGAAGAGCTCTCAAACTGGGAGAAAGCCCAGGTCGTAGCCTCCCTTTCAGGGCACCACCGCCTATGCGACCTGCTCGCGGCCGCGCGGCTCGCGCCGTCGAGCTACCACTATGCCGTGGCGCACCCGCCGAGAGCGACCCGGCCAGAGCTCCGGGGGGCCGTGCGCGAGATCTTCTCGAGGACGGCGAACGGGTGCGGCCACCGCCAGATAGCGATGTGCCTGAGGGCCGAGCTGGGCGCGAGGATAGCGGACAAGACGGTCCTCAAGATGATGCGGGAGCTCGGCATCCGCTGCGGCATCCGCCGGGAGACCGACTACCATCGCTACAACTCCTACCGCGGCCCGGTCGGCGAGAGATTCGACAACCTGATAGCGCGTGACTTTCGCGCGGGCGCCCCGTGGGAGAAGCTCGGGACCGACGTCACGGAATTCAGGCAGCCCTGGGGCAAGGCGTACTTCGCCCCGGTCTACGACTTCTGCACGAAGGAGATCGTCTCCTGGTCGGTGTCGACGAGCCCGGACATGGCCCAGCAGGAGGAGGTGCTCAGGCGCCTGTTCGCGAGGATGCCGGCCGGGGCCTCGCCGATCGTCCACAGCGACATGGGCTGGCAGTACCAGCACCCCAGGTGGACCGGCGAGCTCAGGAGGCACGGCGCCAGGCAGAGCATGTCGAGAAAGGGCAACTGCCTAGACAACGGGGCGACGGAGCAGGTGTTCGGGCATCTCAAGGACGAGTTCTTCAGGGGCGTCGAGTGGGCCGACTTCGAGTCCTTCAAGAGGGACCTCGACGCCTACGTCGTGCATTGGAACACGAGGCGTCGCCAGGTGGCGCTCGGCGGCCTCACCCCGGTGGAGTTTCGGAAACGGCTATTGAAAGCGTCCTAGTGTTCGCTTCTAATAAAGAAGGCCAAGATTCGGGACGCAGTTCAA
>NZ_QRQX01000005.1:77699-154318 GCF_003475665.1 Collinsella sp. AF29-7AC | reverse complement strand
TGGCGCTCGGCGTTTTCGGGGCCGTGCTCGCCGTCGCCGGGCGCCTGCCGCTCGGGCCCGCTCCGCTTGCGGCCGCCTGGGCGGGCATCGTGCTGGGCAGTCTGCCCCTCTACGCGCTGGGGCTCGGCGTGGCCCTGCGCCTCGGCCGCAACGCCGTCATCGGCGCCGGCGCGGCGGGGATGCTCCTCGCGTTCTTCTCTGTGGGCGGACTTGCGCACGGTCTCATGACCGGTGAGCTCACCGGTGCCCTGGCGACGCCCCTGAGCTGGGTGCCGCTCGCCTGGCCCGCGCGCCTGGGGTCGCTCGGGGTGGAGGCCTTCATCGACGCCGCACGCGCGGCGGGCCCACTCCTCACGACTGCGCTCGCTGGCCTCGTGCTCACCCTGGCAGCCGACGCCGTCCTTCTCGCCTGGTTCTGCCGCTTCGAGGGCGGGAGGGCAGATGCATAGGAAGCCGCTCGCCGCCGTGCACGTCCCCCTCTCCGCAGCGTTTGTCCTGGTCGGGAATGCCCTGCTCGACGCGGGCTGGGGTTCGGCGCTGCGCCCGATCGCCGACCGCGTGCTGCCCAACCCTGAGATCGCAATGTGGGCGCCCGCGCCCGAGTCCGGCAGCCACGCGAGCTCCTACGCCGACGTCACCGGGGCGGGGGCGAATTACGTCTACCTTGTGGACGCGGCGGACGACGGGGGCAATGTCCGAGAGCTCCAGCTCATCTTCTTCGGACGGGAGTCGGACGGCGAGGGCTGGCTCGAGATCGAGGCGTGCGGCGGCTCGGGCGTGCGCTACCGCGCGTGCGACGCGGCCCAGGCGCCCGCGGCTGCGCGCGGGGCTCTGGACCGCTGAGCGAGGCGCTAGTACAATTCCGACGGAAGTTTCAGGAGGTCGAACATGGCGAGGATACTGGCAGTGGATGATGAACGGGCGATCCTCGACGCGCTCTCGCGCGTCCTCGGCCGCGACGGCCATGAGGTCGTCGGGGAGGCGGATCCAACGGCGGTCCCGGGGATGGACCTCTCGCGCTTCGACCTCGTGCTCTGCGACGTCATGATGCCGGGGCTTGATGGCTTCGAGCTCGTGCGGCAGATCCGCCCGGACTTCGACGGGCCCATCGTCTTCCTGACCGCTCGCGTGGCCGAGGAGGATGCTGTGGCCGGCTACGGCCTGGGCGCCGACGACTACGTCCGCAAGCCCTTCGGGGCCGCGGAGCTGCGCGCCAAGGTCGCGGCCCATCTACGCCGTGAGCGCCGGCCGCGCTCGCACGCCCTCTCCTTCGGGGAGGTGCGGATCGACCTCGGGGCGCGCGGCCTCGCCGTGGGTGGCGAGGCCGTGCCGCTCACGCCCACCGAGTACGCCATCTGCGAGTACCTCGCTCGTCACCCCGGGCAGGTCATGAGCCGCGCGCAGATACGCGAGGCGGTGCTCGGCTGGGAGAGCGACGCCGACGATGCGGCCATATCCATGCAGGTCAGCCGCGCCCGGAGGAAACTCTCCGAGGCCGGCGCCGATCCGATCGCGACCGTCTGGGGGATGGGGTACAAGTGGCAGCTCTGAAGATCGGAGCGCGAGGTCGCGGGGGCATGCCGCTCTCCTTCGTCATCGCGCGCTACTTCGCCTACGCGTTCGCGGCGGTCGCCACGGCGTGGCTCGCCTCGTTCATGGTGCTCTCCGTGGCGATCAACGCGGGCTTCGTCTACGAGGCAAGCTGGGGGCCGGCCAATGCGCGCGAGGTCGCGGAGGGCCTGGCACGCGACGGCGTCTGCGGGCAGCAGGACGTGCCGACGGCCTACCGCTACCTCATCCTGAACAAGGACGGATACGTGCTGATGACAGACCTTGAGGGCACGCGGCTCGAGGATGCGACGGAAATGGCCAGTACGGCACTCGCCGCGGATCCGGGCACAGTGGAGATCGAGGGCGGGGGCTCGGGCCTCACCTACGCTGCGTTCCCGCTCAAGGGCGGCGGGGCCTGCGCACTCGTCAGCGAGTACCTGCCGCAGTGGGTCTCGCGCGATCTCGCCAGCCTGCTTCCCAACCCGCAGAACCTCATGCTCGTCGGCGCCGCTGTGGGAAGCGCGCTCGCGCTCGCGCTCGTGGCGCGCCGTGCGAGCCGCGTGATCTCGCGCAAGATGGCGCCGCTCGCGGAGGCGGCGGGGCGCGTTGGCGCGGGGGAGCTTGACTTCGCGGTCGGCAGCACCAACGTGCGTGAGGTGAACGACGTCCTCGCCGCGATGGACGCCATGCGGGCCTCCCTCGCCGAGTCGCTCGAGGCCCGCTGGGCCGCGGAGCGGGGGCAGCGCGAGCAGATGGCGTCGCTCGCCCACGACCTCAAGACACCGCTCACCGTGCTGCGCGCCAACGCCGACTTCGTGGCGGAGGAGCTGGAAGACGAGAATGACAGCGACCTCTCGGCCGCCGCGCGCGACATAGCCGGCGGTGTCGAAAGGCTCGACGGCTACGTGCGCCTGCTCATCGAGGCTTCGCGCGGGTCCGGCGGGGCGGAGAGGGCCCCCATGCGGCCGGCCGAGCTCTGCGAACAGGTCCTCGCCGAGGCCGCCCAGATCGCCCGGGCGCGAGGCGTGACGCTCGACGCGGCCACGGGCCCCGCTGTCGCGGGCGCGCCCGAGGCCCCGCTCGACCGAACCGCCCTGGCGCGAGCCGCCGCGAACCTCGTGGCCAACGCCGCCGAGCACGCGCGCTCGCGCGTGGCGGTCTCCTGCGACGTCGCGGGCGGACACTTCGTCATCGAGGTGGCCGACGACGGACCGGGCTTCTCTCCCGCCGCCCTCGAACGCGGCTGCGAGCGCCTCTTCACAGACGACTCGTCCCGCTCCTCGCTCGACGGAGGCCGCCACTACGGGCTCGGCCTCCATGTCGCCTCCGAGGCCGCGAGCGCCCACGGGGGCTACGTCTCGCTCGCCAACAGCCCCTCGGGCGGCGCGGTGGCCACCATCGCGGTCCCCCTGTGCGGGGCCTGACCACTCAGGCCCTCACACTGTCGTACCTCGCAACCAAACGCTTCCCGGATAATAATGCCCGTTGCGGGGATCGCCCTGTCTAGTCGACGCCCACATGCATGAGCATGTCGGCGATGCGAGTCGTCATCTCGTCCGCCGCAGCACGGATGTTGGCGACCCAGGACGCAAGGCCGGCGTGATTTGATGTCTCGATGGCGTCAATGGTTCCGTCGGCGTCGACAAGGGCGCGGACCCACGTCGGTGCAGCGGGAGCGATATAGGAGATGTCGCCCGCCCTTCCATCCGTCGCCTCGAACGGCGCGCTGGAGACCTCCTCGAGAACCTTCCGCTGCGCATCGAGGACGGACGCAAACGGCGAGACGCTCGAGTACCGTATCGTCGGCATCAACCATGACGACCCTTCGGATGGCTCCGGTAAGGCAGGGCTCACGTTCGAGACGACCAACGATGTCATGGGCGAGCAGCGTATTAACCCGACGAACACCAACGTCGGCGGCTGGGAGAAGTCAGAGCTGCGCGGGCGCCTTAATTCGGGTGACCTCTGGGCACTTTTGCCGACCGAACTCACGGCCAAAATTAAATCCGTGAATATAATGACCGACAACAAAGGCGGTAATTATATTGCTCAAGCTACGGCTACACCCGATAAGGTTTTCATCCTTAGTGTCACCGAGGTGTGGGGTGGCGAATCCGTATGGTCACAGGGTTATCAGTATGAACTGTATACCGCCAAGGGCGTATCGAGCTCGAACTACGGAAGCCTAACGCATGCCGGCTATTGGTGGTCATGATCACATGCTAATTGGCCAGGCACGGCTTTTAGAATTTTTGGAGAGAACGCCACTAATGCCTCCCAGGAAGCCTTAGTTACCGAACCTTTCTATCCGGCATTCTGCTTTTAAACTCACCTGCAATTACTGGAAAGCCAGTGCAATCCCGCAAGGGCTTTCTTTTGGCGTTTATAACCGTGGAAATAGGATTTACGCGTCATCTTGCTCCCTCACCTCATATATGAATTCCTTTGAGAATTAACAAGGAGATTTAGGCACTGGGATTTGACGCTCGATTTGCACGGAATTAAGAGTGTGCTTTTAGGCGCCGAGCGGTATGCGTTTTGGGACGCGAGCAAATTCAACGCCCGATCTGTAGGCGAGAAGCACACCATGTTTGAAAGCCGCGTTTCGCTTGGATACGACTGCTGGGATTGCAGCGTCTCTAACATCAAATGCCACGGGAGCTTTAACGACAATGTTCCGAGCGTCATTGCGTAGAGATGGACGGTATGAAACGCTTGGCAAAACCGGTACAGCGGCATCGCATAGGGCGCAGGCATTAGTCCGGCCCTACGCGATGCCTGATTTTGAACTGCCAATTCAGAGCTTGAACGAGCCCACTCGCAATGATGCCTTACAGCTTCGGAAGCTCGGCATCTATCGAATGCGGCGTCGAATCATCGGAAACGCTGGTTTGGAGCTTCTTGTCGGGAAGCGCCGCAACGATCATCGCGGCGCTCGCGGGCGTCGCGAACACGATTATGAAGGCCAGCTTTAACCTCTGGTCCCCATACCCTTTGTCACTCGCTGCTTTACCAATTAGCCCCCCTGAAAAATAGCAGGCTATGCCGTAGCAGATTATGAGGGCGTAAAAGATGATTTGCATGTGCTTCTCTTCCTAACTCGTAAAATACTTGATTTGCCCGACATTCGGAATATCGTTGACTGAAAGCCGATGCTTAGTTATAGGGCGTGCGGAATTCTGTCGTCGCCAGCGTCTCTCCCGTCACGGGCTCAATTAACGTGATTCTATGGTCATAAATAACGGAACTTTGATTCCAAAGCCGAATGAGGTTCCACCCGCGCTTGAATCCTTTTACGTAGTTCGCGGGCTGCGTTTCAGAATAATTATTTGTCACCTCGCCATCGATGCCCCATGCGTACTCCTCAAACACGCGGATATCGACCTCTTCTTGCGATCGGTCTCCGCCGTCAACGAAAACGTGTACATAGGTGTCACCCATCGACTTCGAGCCGATTTCTGTCAGGGATGTTTCGGTATCGTTCTCATCGGAATTCACAAGAATCCTTACATCCAGTTTGTAAAGGTCGGAATAAAGTTCGGTGGCATCGCGATAGCCTACGTCCACGAGCTCGTCCAGGTATTCCTTCGTTTTGGAATCGCTGCTGTCATAGTGCTTCTTCACGTACCCGTATTCAACCTCGTGGGCGCCGGTTTCATTGTCCGCATTCTTGAACCATTCGATAGCTTGGTCCGTATCCCCTTCCTTTGCATAATCCTCCGCCAGGGCATTGGCGGCCTTCGCCTCCATCTCCGACGCTTCGCTGTATGATCGAATCAACTTGAATTCGGCATACGCCTTCCTATAATTGCCGCCTTCGTAAAGCGAGAATGCTTCCCTGTACCGAATTTCTTTTTGCAGCCCAGTAATTGCCTTTATCGCCATCGGCCTTCCCGCCGTCAGAAAGAAGACGAGAAGCACGGCGGCGGCCGTGGCGAGGCATAGCAGCAATTTGCGCTTCTTTGCCGATTTCGGCTCGAGCACGGCTAGCTTTTCTGAACATTCCTTAGCACGCTCTTCGGCGTCCTTCCAACCAGAGATGCCTTTGAAAAGTTCACGCGCTTTTTTCAGGTTTTCGACACTCTCTCCGCTGGCAATAATTGAATCGGCCCTGTCGTATATGTTCTGAGACCGTATATCGGCCGATTTGCATAGGGATTCTTCGTCCTGCAAATCCGAGAGGAGGTCCTTGTGGCATTTGCACCTGTGACAGCTTTCCCGCTCAACGTTAATGCACCCGCATGCACACACCCACCATCCCTGATGGAACTGCGCCTTGCCGCCGGCGATTCGACTGTCGGCATGCAGTTCCTTCAGCTGGCGGTCCCTCTCGGCCATCGCCTTCTCGATCATCGAAAGCGGTTCGCGCTCGGGCGCTTCGGCAGGCTCTCCGGTCGAGTGCCACTTCCCTTGCTGGGAGTCGATTTGAAGCAGCTTGATGAAAACGGACTCGACGTCTCCCCTCGGCAGCGCCGTTGCCTTAAGGGCTCCCTGCTCGCATTGCGGCAGGTCTAAGTCTAGTTCCGAAAAGGGGACATAGCCTCTGGACCCATCGGCATAGTCGACATGGGCGATTCCGGAGATGGAGTTCAAGATATCCGCTGAGAGATTCTCGATCTTTATCTGCAGATAAGCCTCAGAGGTGTCGACGTTTCTCACGACCTGGACGACCGTTACCATCGCCGGGCATCCGGGCTCCCATTTCAGCAGACTCGAATCCCCGGACCAGTCATCCCTGAAGATAACTTTATAGTTACCCAATCACCTTACCTCCTGTATTCGCGGCTTTTGGAACGGCTTAGCTATAAGACGGTTCCCACCAGCTTTCCAACTCAATTTTACATACGCTACCTGCGAATTTGTTGAGCAACAAATTTGGATATGTGAGTGGTCGGTTAGGCCGCGCAGGCGTTGGACTAATTATTCTTTGCCGCTGCGGCAAGACCAGCGCAACCTTTTGGGATAGTCCTACGCTCGGCGATGCATCTACAAGCCCTGAGCGAAGGGAGTGTCGCATATGTATGCAGCGGCGCGGAACCTTCGGGGGGGGGGGGTATCTCCTAGGAATACCCGCCCCCGAGGTCAATCTATCATCGAGTACGTCCTGATCATCGCGATTATCGGCCTGGTCATCGTGTTCGCGGGACCCGGCGTGGCCGGTGCCATCCGAAACCAGTTCAACCTGGTCGGCAACACGGTGAACAGCGAGACTAGCGCTGGCACCGAGGGCGGCGGAGCGTCCGGCGGCGGCTTCACAGGCACCGCTTCCACGACCGTCCAGGCGGCCATCGCCAAGGACGCCAAGGACTGGACGCTCGGCGAGCAGAAGGCCGTGGCCGAGGACATCGCCGCGAAGGGCGAGGCGTCGCCCGCCTACGCCAAGGCGAAGGCCGCGATGGACGCGGGGAGGAAATTCTCGATGAAGCTCACCGACGGGCAGACGCTCGAGTACAAGATCATCGGGATCAACCATGACGATTTGGCCGACGGCTCGGGCAAGGCCGGACTGACGTTCCTCACTACCTCGACGGGTATTAAGTCTTGCGTGAACAGCGGAGCCACGAACATCGGTGGCTGGGAGAAGTCCGAAATCCGTCAAAAGATGAACTCCGGCGAGATCTGGAACCGGTTGCCCAGCGATTTCCAGTCCAAAGTTAAGATTGTCAAGAAGCTCTCGAACAATGTCGGTGGCGGACCCGCAAACAAGGATGCCGCCGTGACGGCGACATCGGACAAACTGTTCCTGCTCAGCATCTCAGAATTCTTTGACAAGCCTCGTTATGATTGGGGAGAATATTCTTGGATCGGCTGCGAGGGCACCCAGTACGAAGCCTTCAAGGGCAAGGTGACATACTCTAGCGCAAACCCTTCCATCGCCAATGGCAAATGGTGGTGGATACGTTCGGTTAACCTGAGCTACACAATGCACTTCAGCACTGTCCACGGCCAAGGTGACCTGCCGTATAGCAGCTATGCAGATAGCTCGGAATGCGTCTGTCCTGCCTGGTGCTTCTAATCATTTGGAGAAAGGCCCGCACAATCCCGTGCGGGCCTTTCTTTTGGCGATTGCTCGAACAATTTGAGGCTCATGGCAGTGGTAGTCGGTTTGAGTAAAAATGGGGTCATAAAGTGGCTCTTAGAGCGCCCGCCGCACCCCCCCCGCCATTACCTCTGCGGCGTCCTCGTATAGAGCCCATCCTGGTTTGCGTTTCGTCGCGACAGCCCACTTGTCCACCGATCATGTGAACTACTGGAATAAATACAGCGACACGCTTGTTCGTTATAGTCGCTATATCTGCGTAAATTGCCGCGATAAATACAGCCTGTACTCGGCTGTATACCAGCTACGAATATGTAGATTCATATCGCGTTAATAAATCGGCTCAAGCGCGTGCAAAACGCGCAAGTAGCCACAAATAGCGATTATCGCGTAGGTAGATTTTTGGCACCCTGTTGCTTAATCAAAATTAAGCAATTGCTTAAAACAAAAAAGGTCAGACACTACGTGCCTGACCTGCAAACTTCTGGTCGGGACGACTGGATTCGAACCAGCGACCCCTTGACCCCCAGTCAAGTGCGCTACCAAGCTGCGCCACGTCCCGAAGCTTTTGTTTGTTGCTCTGCTCTCGCTCGCAACAGGGAGTATATTAACCCGAAACTTTGTCCTTGTGCAAGAACTTTTTTACAAATTTTGAAGCAAGTCCAAAATTGTATCTGCGAGCTGGGGTTTTGTTAGTACGGGTAGTTCTTGCGTACCCGCTATGCTCACGATCCAAGCCTTGTTGGTGTCGGTTCCAAAGCCCGAATCGGCGCGTGAGACATCGTTGGCAATAATGGCATCGCAGCCTTTGCGGGTCAATTTGCGCTCGGCGTACTCGACGACGTTATCAGTCTCGGCTGCAAAGCCGATTACGAGGCGATCGCCCTTTTGGCGTGAAAGTTCGGCCAAGATGTCAACGGTCTCGACGAGCTCGATTCGATCCAGGCGCTCGTTGGCCTTTTTGAGTTTATGGTCCGCCGGGGCCGCCGGCGTGTAGTCGGCGACGGCGGCGGCGCAAATGGCCGCGTCGGCCGTCTGGAAGGCGCTCAGCGCTGCCTTGAGCATTTCTGAGGCGGTCTGTACGTGCACGCACTCCACACCGCGGGGAACATCGAGCGATGTCGGTCCCAGCACGAGCGTGACGGCGGCACCGCGACGTGCGGCCTCCCCCGCCAGGGCGATGCCCATCTTGCCCGAAGAACGGTTGCCAATGAATCGCACCGGGTCGATCGGCTCGTGCGTGGGGCCGGCGGTGATGACGATGCGCTTGCCCGTCAGATCTTGCGGCACGGGGTTGAGCACCTCACAGACAGCCTCGACGATGTCCTCGGGCTCGCTCATGCGGCCCGTGTCCACGTCGCCGCACGCAAGGTAGCCGCTGCCGGGTCCCACCACGTGAACGCCGCGGTCGCGCAACGTGGCCATGTTGGCCTGTGTGGCCGGTGCCTTCCACATGCCATTGTTCATGGCCGGTGCGATCACGATGGGGCGCGGCGTGGCAAGCAGCGTGGTGGAGATGAGGTCGTCGGCGATGCCGTTGGCCATCTTGGCGATGATATTGGCCGTCGCGGGCGCCACGACCACCAAGTCGGGCTCCTGCGCAAGCGAGATATGGTGGATGGGGTCAGACGGGTCGTCGAATAGCCCAACCGCGACCGGCTCATTGGTGAGCGCG
Organism: Collinsella sp. AF29-7AC; assembly: GCF_003475665.1. Classification (NCBI taxonomy): domain Bacteria; kingdom Bacillati; phylum Actinomycetota; class Coriobacteriia; order Coriobacteriales; family Coriobacteriaceae; genus Collinsella; species Collinsella sp. AF29-7AC. The sequence goes on along the minus strand of NZ_QRQX01000005.1, from coordinate 145,052 downwards.
CGGAACGTGAGCGGGCCCACGAACTCCGTGGCATGCTCGCTCATAACGACTTTGACACGTGCGCCGCGCTTTTGCAGCAGGCGCACGATATTGCACGACTTATAGGCGGCGATCCCGCCGGTTATGCCCAGCAGGATCGTTTTTCCCTCAAGTTGCATTGAATTGTTGGGTGCCGCCGTCATCGTTAGGCTTCCTTGCTGGGGAGCACGAGCAGGCGGTGGCAATAAGGGCAGTGCGTAATCTCACTGCCGTCATGGTTGAGGTCGCTCATGGACGACGCCTGCAGCGCCGTGTGGCAGACCGTGGGGATGTTGCCCTTGATGGTCTCGACGGCCAGGCCGCGGAACTGCTTAAGCAGACGCTCATAATCGGTGAGCACGTCGGTCGGCAGCGTGGCGGCAAGCGCGGTGCGCTCCTTGGTGGCGGCATCGATCTGAGCCTGCAGATCGGCAGCCTTGGCACGGGCGGCCTTGGTATCGGCCTTTACGCCCTCCTCGAACTTGGCAATGATGGCCTGCGCGCGAGCCTCGCGGTCAAGCGCTTCCTTATGGGCGACGACGACGTCCTTGCGGGTGTGTTCAATCTTATCCAGGCGCTTTGCCAGAGTGGCGAGCTCGTTTTCTAGATCCTGGACCTCGCGGTAGTCAGAGCCGTCGACGTGGCGTTTCTTGGCTGCCTCGATGGCGTTGTTGGTCTGGATCTCGGTGGTGTTGAGATCGTCCAGCTCAATGTCCAGGTCCTTGCGCTGAGCATAGAGCTTGGTCATCTCGGACTTAAGCTTTACATAGGTTTTGCGCTTTGAGGCGAGCTCCTTGAGCTCCGGCATATTGGCAAGTTCGCTCTTGTTGCGTGCGAGCTCCAAATCGATCTGTTGCAGCTTGAGTAGCGTAGCGCCGGCGCTCATAAGTTCTCTCCTTTTGTCACAGTCCACCATTGGCAAGGGTTCAGTATTTTAATCGCATGACGGGGGTCGACCCCGGCGTCAACCGCAGAGTTCATCAAGATATCCACGAACGGCTCCTCGGAGCGATCGTGACCGAGCAAGATCACCGGCAGCCCGCGCAAGGCAAGGTCTTGCGCCACGTGGTAGCCCGCCTCGCCCGTCACGACAACATCTGCGCCCGCGGCGATGGCGAGCTCTCCGAAGTCGCCCAGGGAGCCGCCCAAAATGGCGACGGTGCGGCACGGGCGATCAGCTTTGCCCCACACACGCGGGTCGCTGCCAAAGGCCGTGGCAGCACGGGTGGCAAGATCGCGCAGCGTGCACGGGTCGTTGAGCGTTGCAAGTGCGCCCAGGCCGGTGGCCTCGGGGTCGTCCACGTGCTCCAGTGAGCTCACGGGTGCGGCACCCAGCAGCTTGCTCAGGCAGACACGGGCTTCGTGCGAGCGGTCCAGGTTGGTGTGGAGCGAGATAATGCTCACCCCGCAGCGGGCAGCCTCGTAGAGGGCCGCACTGCACTGGGGTCGTGTGGCATCCGCCGGACAAAAGGCCTCGGGTGCCTTGATGTATATGGGATGATGCGTCAGCAGCACGTTGGCGCTTGCTTCTTGGGCGCGGCGAACATTAGCCTCAGTCGCATCGAGTGCGCAGGCAACGCCGGTGATCTCCGCGGCCGGATCGCCAACGGAGAGTCCTACGTGGTCCCAGGGCTCGGTGTCCGTCTTGGGATAGCGTGCCAGTAGCGCGCGCTCGAGCTCGGCGACGATCATGCGGCACCTGCGATCGAGAGCAGCGTCTGGGCAAACTCGTCCAGATCGTCCGGATTCACGCGGTCGTCAAAGGAAATGCGCAGTGCACCTAGTGCCTGCTCGCGACCAATGCCCATGGCGCTGAGCACATGGCTCGGGTCCATGCTGCCGCTCGAGCACGCCGAGCCGGCCGAAACCTCAAAGCCGGCGGCGTCGAGCTTGATGATGAGTTCCTCGGAGTCCATGCCGTCAATGTAGATCGATACCATGCCGGGCAGACGGTCGGCATGCGCGTAGTCACCCATGGTGGCGTGAATGCGCTGGTGGGCCGTAAGCGTGGCGTAGAGCTTGTCGGAAAGGGCTTGCAGCTTCGCGCGCTCCTGAGCCACATGGGGCGTCAGAGACGAGGCGGCAGCGGCAAAGGCGAGCTGCGTGCGCAGGTCTTGCGTGCCGGCACGACGTCCGGCTTCCTGTCCGCCGCCAAAGATGCGCGGGCGCAGCGGCGTGCGGTTCTTAAGGTAGAGCGCGCCGGATGCCACGGGGCCACCGATCTTGTGCGCGGCAACGGTCATGGCGTCAACTCCCAGCTCGGTGACATCGAGCGGAATATGCAGATACCCCTGGATTGCATCGGTGTGGAAAAGGGCGCCAACGGTATGCGTGGCCGCGGCAAGCTCGCGGATGGGCTGCACCACGCCGGTCTCGTTGTTGGCAACCATGATGCTCACGAGCGCCACGTCGTCGCCTAGCAGCTCGACAAGCGTGGCAGGCTCAATGTAGCCCATGCGGCAGGGCTGCACCAGGTCGACGGTAAAGCCGGCGGCACGCAGCAACGGCAGGTTGTCCAGAATCGAATCGTGCTCGATGGCCGAAACGATTACACGATCGCGCTTGCGATCGCGCTGACGAGCGCCCTCGGCAAGACCGAGCAGCGCCAGCTGGTTGGCTTCGGTGCCGCCGTTGGTCAGTACAATCTCGGACGGGCGGACGCGCGCGCCAAAGCTGCGGGCGATCTCGCGACGTGCAACCTCCAGACGCGCGGCAGCCTTGCGGCCGAGCGAATGCAGCGAGTTGGGGTTGACGCCGGCAAGCTCGCTGTCGTCGTACTCGCGCTGCGCAAGGAGCGCCTCGGCGCGCATGGGCGTCGAGGCGGCATAGTCAAGATTCACGGGTATGCGGTTTTGACCTGCGGTCATAAGGGTTTATGCCTCCTGTGCGGCCTCGTTGCCCAGCTTCTGCAGCAGCGCAACCTCGGCAGCGGGATCTTCGGACTTAAATACGGCAGAACCGGCCACGAGCACGTTGGCGCCGGCCTTGACGACCTCGGCGATGTTCTTGGAAGAGATACCGCCGTCGACCTCGATCAGGGGCGACACGCCGTGGCGCTCGCACATGGCCTTGAGCTCGTGAAGCTTTGCGATGGTGCCCGGGATAAAGCTCTGACCGCCAAAGCCCGGGTTCACGCTCATGAGCAGCACCATATCGACGACGTCGATGATGCTCTCCAGCACGCACACGGGGGTGGCGGGGTTGAGCACCACGCCGGCCTTAACGCCGCGCTGCTGCAGATGGGTGAGCGTGCGGTGCAGGTGCGTGGAGGCCTCGTAGTGTACGGTGATCATATCGGCGCCGGCGTCTGCGTACCAATCGACCGTCTCGTCGGGGTTCGACACCATGAGGTGCGCGTCGACCGGTACATTGGTGGAGCGCTTGACGGCCTTGAGGATGTCAACGCCAAAGGTGAGGTTGCCGGTAAAGTGGCCGTCCATGACGTCGAAGTGCACGTAGTCGGCACCGGCGATCTTGTCGAGTTCGCCCTTGAGGTTGGCCATGTCGGCCGAAAGGACGGACGGAGCGATTTTAATGGAACCCATGGTAGTAGCCTTTCTGCGCTAGTCGGTGAGTCCGTAGAACTCTTGGGAGGGTACGCGGTCGGTAAGAATCTCGAGCGCCCTATCCAACGTAACACCGTTGTAGAGCGTTTGCTCCACGGCAAAGGTGAGCGGAATGTCTACGCCCAGTGAACGGGCAAGCTCACTGACGCTGCGGGCCGCGACGGCGCCCTCGACCACCATATGCGTACGTGCCTGGTACTCGTCGAGCGAGACGCCGTGGGCAAACTCGTAGCCAAAGGTGCGGTTGCGCGAATGCTCGGAGGTGCAGGTGGCAATGAGGTCACCCATGCCGGCAAGACCCATGCAGGTCATGGCTTGACCGCCGCGGGCGTGCACCAGACGGCTGATCTCGGCCAGGCCGCGCGTCATGATAAGGGCAAGCGTGTTGTCGCCCGCACCAGAACCGGCGGAAATGCCGCACACGATGGCGATGACATTTTTCATGGCGCCGCAAACCTCGACGCCGGTCATGTCCTGCGACAGGTAGATGCGGAAGGCCGTGGATAGGAGCAGGTCCTTAAAGGTCTCCCCTACCTGTGGATCATTGCTGGCGATGACGGCGGCAGAAAGCCCGCCGCGGCAGATCTCCTCGGCATGGTTGGGGCCCGAGAGCGCCGCGACACGCGACTCGTTGCCGATCTCACTGGCGATTACCTCACTCATAAGCAGGCCGGATTCGGGCTCAATACCCTTGGTGAGGCAGAGTGCCGGGGTGTCGGCGGCGATGAAGGGTGCTGCCTGATGGCATACGCTGCGCAGGTGCGTGGAGGGCACGGCAAAGATGATGGCCTCGGCGCCGTCGAGCGCCTGCGACAGGTCCGTGGCGGCGACAACGTTGCCGGGCAGCTCGTAGTCCACCAGATACCGGGGATTGCGGTGCTCGGCATTGATGCCGGTGGCCGTCTGCTCACTGTGGGCCCACATGGTCACGCGCTCGGCTCGCTCGGCGGCGAGGCCGGCGACGGCGGTTCCCCAGGAGCCGGAGCCAATCAGCGCAACATTCATGACTCTCTCCTACTTATCGTCGGGCTCGGTGACGCGCTTGGTAAACGAGAGCTTGGACTCCTTACCGGCCATGAGCTTTTGGATATTCGAGCGATGGGCCCACACCACGGTGATGCCGATCATCGCCATGCAGAACTTGAGGCCCAGGCTGCTGTACGGAAAGACCGCGCAAGCAGCGATAGGAAGTCCGATGGCCGCGGCAAGCGAACCCACTGACACATACTTGGTGATGGCGACGGCTACGATAAACATGCCCAGCAGCGACAGGCCAATAGGCCAGTACCAGGCGAGGATGACACCCAGACCAACTGCGATACCCTTGCCGCCGTGGAAGTTGAGATAGGGCGAGAAGATATGGCCCCACACGGCTGCCAGGCAAATGACACCGAGCATCCAGTCGCCGGGGGCTCCGGGCGCCATGATGTTCGGTGGAAATCCATAGCCCACGCTCGCGATGAACGGACGGGCGATGACAACGCAGATGGCGCCCTTAAGGCAGTCGAGCAGCAGCGTGAGCGCGGCCACCTTGGGGCCGGCTACGCGCAGGGCGTTGGTGGTGCCGATGTTACCGGAGCCCGCCTTGCGAATGTCGGTGTGGTTAAACACGCGGCCCAAGATCAGGCCAAACGGAATCGCTCCGATAAAGAACGAGACCACGGCGCAGATGGCGGTCAGCAGAATCGGATTATGCATCCTTTTGCTCCTTCTTCCTAAAGAAGAGTCGAATGGGCGTGCCGGCAAAGTCGAAGGTCGAGCGCATGCGGTTCTCCACGTAGCGCTGGTAGGTGTCGTTGACCAGGTCACTGTGGTTGACGAAGAACGTGAACGTCGGCGGGTTGACGCCCGTCTGGGTCACGTAGTGCATGCGCAGGCGGCGCTTGCCGTCCACCACGGTATGACCGAACTCGCGCAGGTCGGTGAGGAACGCGTTGAGGCGCGAGGTGCTAATCTTCTGCGAGCGCGTCTTTTCGGCGGCGTCTACCATCGCCCAGATCTTCTCGACGCTGCGGCCGGTGAGAGCAGAGATGCGCAGGTACTGGGCCCAGGGAGCCATGACGCCCAGACGGCGGTCGATGGTCTCCATGCAGGCCTCGCGCTTACGGTCGTCGTCGAGCAGATCCCACTTGTTGAGCAGCACAACGATGGCGCAGCCGCGCTCGATGGCAAGACCCATGACCTTCTGGTCCTGCTCGGTAACGCCCACGGAGGCGTCGACGACGAGCAGCGCCACGTCGGCGCGGTCGATGGCGCGCAGGCCGCGGACCATGGAGTAGTACTCGATGTTCTCGTACACGGTGCTCTTCTTGCGAATGCCCGCGGTGTCGACCATGCGGTAGTGCTTGCCGTTACGCTCGACGACAGTGTCGATGGCGTCGCGCGTCGTGCCGGCAATGTTGGACACGATAGAACGGTCGGCGCCCAGGATGCGGTTGAACAGCGACGACTTGCCGGCGTTGGGGCGGCCGATGATGGCCACGTTCAGCGCGTCGGGGAACTCATCGGCGACCTCGTCTTCTTCCTCGGGAAGCAGGGCCACGATATCGTCGAGCAGGTCGCCCGTGCCATGGCCATGCAGGGCCGAGAGCGGCGTGGGCTCGCCGATACCGAGCGAATAGAACTCCCAGATGCTGTCGTTTTCGCGATCGGGGTTGTCGAGCTTGTTCACCAGCAGAAAGACCGGCTTGTCGCAGCGCTTGAGCATGCGGGCGACCGACTCGTCCTCTTCGGTGACGCCGGTGCGGCCATCGACTACAAACAGGATGACTGCGGCTTCCTCGGCGGCGGCGAGCGCCTGGTCGCGGATGGACGTGGCAAAGACGTCGTCGCTCTTGAGCGGCTCGATACCGCCCGTGTCGACGATGGTGAACTCGCGGCCGTTCCAATCGGCCGTGTGATACGAGCGGTCGCGCGTGACGCCGCGAGACTCGTGGACGATGGCGTCCGAGGTCTGGGCCAGGCGGTTAACGAGCGTGGATTTGCCCACGTTGGGGCGTCCGACGACGGCGACGATAGGTTTCATCTGCTCTCCTTTAATGGGTAGGTTCAGTGGAAGTGTTAGAGTCGGCAGGCACAATGCCAAGGATATGCTCCAGGGTATCGAGCAGCTCATGCGGCATGGTTGACACCACATGAACCTCGGCGCCGCGACTGGTAAGGCTTGCGAGTAAATCGTCACGATGATACTCGTCAAGCGTCATGCCGTCAGCGTTGAACATGAGCTTAGGCACAAAGAGCATAACCCCCGACAGATCTTGGGGCAGCTGCTCCAAGATGTCACACGCGACGATGAGGCCGGTCACGTCCACGTTGCCGCCAAAGTAGCGGTTCTTGATGGCCGTGACAGTGCCGGCGAGTCCCTGGGGCGACTCCACAAAGCGGGCCACCGTGTCGCGTGCGCTGGCGCCCGAGAGGCACAGCAGATGCTGGCTGCGGGCGGCGATGGCCTCGCGGACGCGGGCCAGACGCTCGGTATAGGCGGCAAGCACGTCGTCGGTCTCGTCTAGATACGAGCGGATCATGCCGATGCCGTCGTAGTACTGCGGGTAACCGTCGTAAAAGTCTGCCTCTGGAGGATCGATGCCGGCGTCCAGATAGAACTCGTCGCTCATCTGGAAGGTGTGGCGGCCAAAGCGCTCATAGGCGCGGTCCTGGAACGGTCGGATCATGGCAATGGTCTCGCGCGCCAGTTCGGGCTTGTCGCTGTATGACCAGCTAAAGCGGTTTTGGTGTTTGGTAAAACCGAGCGGCACAATGCCCAGGCTTGTGATTTGCTCGTGCTCCTCGCAAAAGCGCAGGGTCTTTTCCAGCTCCTCGCCGTCGTTCATGCCGGGGCACAACACGATCTGCGCGTGAATCTCGATGCCGGCGGCCATGATGGTCTCGAGTACGTCCATGCCTCGCTGGGCGTTACGGCCCATCATACGACGGCGGACGTCGGGGCTCACAGCGTGGACCGACACGTTCATGGGACTCATGTTGCGCTGGATGACGTTTTGCACGTCCTCGTCGGTGAGGTTCGTAAGCGTGACAAAGTTGCCTTGCAAAAAGCTTAGGCGATAGTCGTCGTCGCGAATATAGAGCGTGGAGCGGCCGCCCTTGGGGAGCATGGTCATAAAGCAGAACACGCAGGCGTTGACGCAGGTACGCATGCCGTCGAAGATGGGGCCATCGAACTCCAAACCCCAATCCTCGCCGGGAAAGCGGTCGAGCTCGACGGGGGTGACGGTGCCGTCGCGCGGGTCGAAAACCTCGAGGTCGACGGTATCATCGTCGGCCTCCCAGAGCCACACGATCATGTCGGTGAGCGCCTCACCGTTGACCGTGAGCACGCGCATGCCCGGCTCGATACCCACATCCCACGCGGGCGATTCGGGACGCACGTTCTTTACGAGCGCGCCCTCACCCGGCTCGGGGTCGCGGCTGCGCCCGTAATCGGCCACCTCGGCGGCGTATGCGGGTACGGTCTGGTCCATGGTTAGCGGCAAAGCTCCTTGATGCGCTCGACGGCGCGCTCGATGTGTTCTTGCGGGGTGGAGGCTCCGGCGGTGATGCCGATGTGGTGAGCGTCGGTAAACCACGCGGCTTGGAGCTCAGAAGCTTCCTCGATGTGATACGTGCGCTCGCAGGCGTCTGCGCAAATCTGCGCCAGGCGGCGGGTGTTGCCCGAGTTCTTGCCGCCCACGATGACCATGCAGTCGCAGCGGTTGGCAAGTGTGGCTGCTGCCTGTTGACGCTCACTCGTGGCGGCGCAGATGGTGTTGATCACGCGCAGCTCCTGCACGCGCGGGGTGATAGCAGCCACGACCTCGGCCAAGTTCTGCGCAGTCTGGGTGGTCTGCACAACCAAGCCCACTTTACCCTTGAGCGACAGCGCGTCCGCATCGGCAGCGCAGCTCACGACCTGCGCGTCATCGCCGGCGTGGCCCAGGATGCCCTCGACTTCGGGGTGGCCCGGCTCGCCCACGACGATCACGCGGTAGCCCTCGCGCACCAGGCGCTCGGCCGCCACGTGGACCTTCTTCACGTAGGGGCAGGTGGCGTCGACGACGTTAAGGCCACGCTCGCGAGCGGCATCAATGACCTGCGGCACCACGCCGTGGGCGCGGATGATCACAGTGCCCGACGTGGCGTCGTCCAAGGTGTCGGCCAGACCGACGCCTGCCTCGGCGAGCTCGCGTACCACGATCGGGTTATGGATGAGCGGACCCAAGGTATGGACCTGAGTGCACTCCCCTGCCTGCGGCGCAGCGGCCAGCGCCATATCGAGCGCACGCTGTACGCCGTAGCAGGTGCCGGCGTGGGCAGCGATTTCGATAGTGGGGGCGTCTGCCTTGCCGGGCACAGCCTCGGCGGTGTTCATGACTTCCTCGTCCATGGCTAGAACCTGCCCGGGTGCTCGGCGCACAGGTCATCACGCATGGCGTAGACGCGACTCATGGCTTCGGACTCAAACCAGGCTAGGCGCTCCTTGCGCTTGAGCTCGACAGGCGCGTCGGAAAGCGAAATTAACTTGCCGGCGCGGATCCAGCACTTTTTGGGGCGCATGATCTTTTTGCCCGCAGGCGTAATATCGGACCAGCCGCAGATGGCGAGCGGGTTGACGGGTGCCTTACCCATCTGGGCGATGAGCGCAAAGCCGCCGTGGACTTCGGGCTTGATCTCGCGCGAGCGGATGCGCGTACCCTCGGGGAAGATCAGGACGTCCTCACCGCGCTGCAGCGCATGCTGGGCGGCACGCAGGCACTTCATGTCGGCGGTGCCGCGCTCGACGGGAATGCCGCCCACGCGGCTAAAGGCCCAGCGCACGATCTTGCTCTTCGCAAACTCGGACTTAAAAATGGGGCGAATGCGGCGGCCGCCAAAGAACAGCGCCGTCTCCACAGCTAGGAGCTCGGCCATCGATGTGTGGTTGCAGATGACCACGCTGCCGCGGCCTTCCTGGCGCTCAAACAGCAGGTCGCTGTCCTCGACCTTCCAACGCCACATGAGCTTGGAGAAGACCCACAGGATGCCCATGACCACGGCGACGGTGCCGCGGATGAGCGCCGGGAACTCGGCGTAGGGGGCGTTGTAGTAATCCTCGGGCGTCTGCTTAAACAGGCGCATGGGCTACCTCCTTTGGTTGATGAGGTCCTCGATGATCGAGACGACCTCGTCGATGGTGTGGGCGGTGGAGTCGACATGTACCGCGTCCTCGGCGGGAACGAGCGGCGCGACCTCGCGGCTGCTGTCGAGCTTATCGCGCTGCTTGAGGGCGTCGAGGGTCTCGTCGACCTCGGTCTCGAGTTGCGCGGACGTGAGCGGCTGGGCATCGTTTTGGTGGCGCTGCAGCACGCGGCGGCGGGCGCGCTCACGCGGGTCGGCAGTCAGGAAGATTTTGACCTGCGCGTTAGGGAACACGACGGTTCCGATGTCGCGACCCTCGGCCACGATATCGCGGTCCTCTGCGACACGGCGCTGATGGATGAGCATGGCGGCGCGCACGCCCGGGTAGGCCGAGACCTTGGACACGTTGGCGTCAACCTGCGGGGTACGAATGGCGGCCGATGCGTCCGCGCCGTCGATGGTCAGGCGCGTGTCCTCGCCGGTACCGTTGGTAAAGCGGATTTCGATCTGCTCGGCGAGGGCATCGATGGCTGCCTCGTCGTCCAGGTCGATGCCGCGGTCGAGCGCGGCGAAGGTGACGGCGCGATACATGGCGCCCGTGTCGAGCTTGTTAAAGCCAAGCTGACGGGCAATCTCCTTTGCGATGGTGGACTTGCCGGAACCGGCGGGGCCGTCGATGGCGACGATCATGCAATGCTTCCTTTCGATGGGTGACGTGCTGGTATGGTTCGCGGGCGTTGGGGCGCGGCGGGTTGCCTAGCCCGTGTAACGCTCGCGGTAGGTGTTGCGCTTGGGTGCGGAGCCGTGGCTGCCGTGGTGACGCGTGCGGCTGGCGGGGGTGTCTTGGGGCTTGCCGCCGTTGCGCTTGGCGCTCGCCTGCTTGAGCGGGATGCCGCCGCTTTTGAGGATCTGCACCTCGCGGTCGGTGAGCTCGCGCCACGAGCCCTTGGCCACGCCCTCGAGCTCAAGGCCGGCAAAGTTGCAGCGATGCAGACGGATTACCGGATGGTGAATCTTGCCCAGCATGCGCTTGACCTGGTTCTTGCGGCCCTCGCGAATGATGACCTCCACGGCGGTGGTGCCGGGCTTGACGCCTTGTGGAGCCACGGCCACGGCCTCGCGCGCGTTGATGACGCGGCAGATCGCCGGCTGGCACAGGCCGTCGTCGAGCTCGATGCCACGGCGGAGTGGGTCTAGATCGCGGTCGGACAGCTGGCCGTCAACGAGTGCCTGGTAGGTCTTATAGACATGCTTGCTGGGGTGCAGCAGGTCCTGCGACAGGTCGCCGTCGGTGGTAAAGAGCAAAAGGCCTGTGGTGTCGCGGTCCAGGCGGCCCACCGGGAAAAGTCCCGGAAAGCGGTCGCGGGGGACCAGGTCGGCCACGCAAGGGCGCTCCTGCGGGTCGCTCATGGTAGTGAGGTAGCCGGTCGGCTTGTAGAGCATCAGGTACACGGCGCCCTGGTTGAGCTTGACGGGCATGCCGTCAAGCTCGATATGGTCGCGGTCAACGTCAACCTTGGTGCCCAGCTCAGTTGCGACCTCGCCGTTGACGGTCACGCGGCCGGCGGTCATTAGGTCCTCCGAGCTGCGGCGGCTCGCCACGCCCGCGCGCGCCAAAAAGCGCTGTAGCCGCATGGTGTGCGGGTAGACGGGCTGGACGTCGGTTGCGGGCGGCACCGTGCCCGTGCCGGCCGCGCCGCGCGTCTCCCCTACTTCGTTAGTCCTCGTCATGCATATCCTCCGAGGTCTCGTCAACGACCAGGGTCTCCAAGTCCTCGACTGCCTCAACATCTTCAACATCGGTATCGAGCAGTTCGTGCTCTTCGTCTAGGTCCTCGGCCTGCTCCTCGAGCGTGGTCTGAATGCTGCGGCCGCTCAGGCGCTCGCGGATAAACTGGCGCGACTGCTCGTCGGGGGCAAACTGCTCCAGATCGGGCAGGTCGCGGGTGGAGCGCAGACCGAACTTTTCCAAGAAGGCGTTGGTCGTGCCGTAGATGATGGCCTGACCGCGCTCGGGGTCGCGGCCGAGCTCGCGCACCAGGCCCTTGTCCACGAGCGACGCAATGACGCCGTCGGAGTTGACGCCGCGGATGCCCTTGACCACCTCGCGCGTGACTGGCTGGTGGTAGGCGATAACGGCCAAGGTCTCGAGCGCCGCCTGCGACAGCTTTTGCGTGTCCCAGCTCAGCACATAGGCCTCTACCACATCGTGGTAGGCGGGGTGCGTAAACAAGCGCCAACCACCGGCGACCTCGCGCAGCTGAAAACCGCGGTTAGCCTCCTCGTACTCAACTTTGAGCTCGGCGAGCAGCGATGCGCACTCGCCCGGGGCGATATCCAGTGCACTTGCCAGCGCGGGCGCACTCACGGGGTCGCTCGACACCAGCAGCAGCGCCTCCAAGGCGCCTTTGAGGCTGTTTGCCTCCAGCGTGGAAAGGGTTGACATGGTTGCCGCTCCTATTCGGTGAGCTCGGGGCCCTCGCCGGGCACGTATGCCTCGGCGCCCTCGACGCGATTGATTTGAATGGTTCCAAAGATTTCGTCCTGGCTCAGGGTAAGCGAGCCGCGCTTGGCGAGCTCGAGCATGGCCAGGAAGGTGACGACAAGCTGTTCGGTGGTGGCATCGCCGTCCAACAGCTCGCGGAAGGTGCAGGTTTGGTGAGCCATGGTAAAGCGATCGACCGAGGCCACCGTCAGGTCGAGCGGCACGCGATGCGGTGCCACGTGCTCGGCTTCCAGCAGGAAAGTCTGGCGCTTGCCGTCCAGGTCGGCGCAGATGACGGCGAGGCCGCGCAGGGTAATGCCGGCCAGGTAGTCGGGCATAAGGCCAAGGAATTCGGGGTCGGGGCCGGCCACGCGCGGATGCATGCGGCTCTCGGCCTGCATCCGCGCGCCAAGGGCTGCCGCCGCGCCTTTAAACTGCTTGTAGGCAATCAGGCGCTGGATCAGGACTTCGCGCAGGGCGTCGCCGTCGAGCGCACTGAGTTCCTCGAGGTCTTCGTCGTCCTCGTCACCGTCGCCTGTCTTGCGCGGGGCCTCCTGGGGTACCAGCGAGGCTGCCTTAATGTCCAAAAGAGTTGCCGCGACCAGCAAAAAGTCGCTCGCCACGTCCAGGTCCAGCGCCTCGATACGCTCGGCCTCGGCCAGGTATTGCTCGGCCACCTCGCTGATCGAGATGGCGCCGATATCAACTTTTTGGCGGGTTACCAGCTGCAGCAGCAGGTCGAACGGTCCGCTGTAGACCTGCGTCGACACGCGATACGACATCTTCGACCTCCTTTGACGGCGCCTTCGCGGCGCGGTTTGGGTGCATGTTGCGACCGTTTTGCACGGTCGACCTGTAAGTTTACCTTAGATGCCGGCGATTGCGAAGTTGAGCAGCCACTCGGCCAACGGATACACGGTAACGTCGAAATAGCGGCCGATCACGTCGATGCCAGTCCACATGGGCAGCAGATACAGCACAATGATGAGTATGGGCATGGCGTATCGCTGCAGCTGGTAGTAGGTGGAGAGCGCCTTGCCTTTGAGGAACGGCACGATAATCGACGAGCCGTCAAGCGGCGGAATCGGAATGAGGTTAAAGAACGCAAGCGACAGGTTGACCACGATAAAGGTGGCGCCGAAGTTCATGATTTGCGTCGCCACGGCAAAGGACATGCTGGCGTAGAGGTTGCCGTATGCAGCGTGCATGAGGGCTGCGGCCAGGCATGCGAGCGCGATATTCGATGCGGGGCCGGCTGCGCTCACCAGGACCTCATCACGCTTGGGGTGTTTGAGGTTGTTGAGGTACACGGGCACGGGTTTGGCGAAGGCGAACACCGGGCCGCCGGCGGCAAGCATGAGCAGCGGCAGGATGATGGTGCCAAACGGGTCGATATGGTTGAGCGGGTTGAGTGAGACGCGTCCGCGCGAACGGGCCGTCTTATCGCCGAGTGCCCAGGCCGCGGCGGCGTGTGCGCTCTCGTGGATCACGATGCCCACGATGACGGCGACGGCGCTGGCTAGCAGGTTCATGAGGTAGCTGCTGGACATGGCGCTCCCCTAGCGGACGCGACGCGAGGCGCGCGTGAGCAGGTAGTCGGCCACAAACAGGATGACGGCCACGATGGCGTAATCCAAGCGGAACACGCCGCCAAAGGGCGATGTGATGACGCCGTAGCCGGCGATGGCGCTCGGCAGTGCGCGCGAAAGCTCGACGACGAAGCCCACAATCTGCAACTTGGCGGTGAGGCCGCTAAAGCACAGCAGCACGGTCATCGCGCTCATAAAGATGCCGCAGATGCGACAGGCGATGGCGATGATGCTCATCGCCACGGCAGCGGCCTTACGAGAGTTCACGCGCGGTCTCCTCTTCGATCTGGGTGGAAAGCTCCAGCCATTCGTCCTCGAGCTTGGGTAGCTCTTGCTTAAGGCCGTTATATTCCCCCAGCGCGGCGTTGAACTTGTCTTGATCGGCATAAAGCTCTTCGCTCGCCATCAATTCCATAAGCTCGTCATAGCGGGCGCGCTTTTTGTCGAGCTCCGTCTCGATCTTCTTGAGCTGGTTACGCACGCCCTTGAGCTTTTTGTTGAGCGCAGCGCGGGCTTGGGCCTCGGCGCGCTTTTGCTCCTTGGTCTTTTTGCCCTCGGCAGGCTTGGGGGCGGCGACGGGGGTGTCGGCCTGGGCGGCGCTGGCCTTGGCGGACTTGGTCGTGGCCGGCGCGCTCTCCGTGGACGCCTCGGCGGCGGCGCGGGCTGCGAGGTCCTCGCGCTTGTAGAGGTAGTAGTCGTAGTCGCCGTCGTAGACCGTGACTTGTCCGTCGCGGATGTCGATGACGCGGTTGGCCACGGCGCGCACCAGGTGCTCGTCGTGGCTGATCAGCACGATGGTGCCGGGGAAGTTTTGCAGGGCGTTCTCGAGCATGTCCACCGAGTCGATGTCTAGGTGGTTGGTGGGCTCGTCCAGGCACAGAAGTGCCTCGGGGGCCACGAGCATCTTAGCCAGGGCCAAGCGCGCCTTTTCACCGCCGGAAAGGACGCGCACCTGCTTTTCGATGGAATCGTTGTCGCTAAACAGGAAGGCGCCCAGTAGGCTGCGCTGCTGCGGCACGGTCCACTTGGGCGTGACGGTGTCGATCTCTTGCAGGACGGTGTTGGACTCGGTCATGCCCTCGAGCGCGTGCTGGGCGTAATAGGCCACGCCCACGTTGGTGCCCAGGTCGCGGGTGCCGGTGGTGGGCGGCTCCAGTCCGGCGATGATCTTCATGAGCGTGGACTTGCCGGCGCCGTTGGGGCCGACGAGCGCCACGTGCTCGCCGCGGTAGAGCTTGAGGTCGATGTCGCTGTAGATGTGCTTGTTGCCGTAGGACTTGGAGACGCCCTCCAGGCCCACGACCATGTCGCCGGAGCGCGGCGGGTCGGGGAACTTAAAGTCGATGTGCTTGTGGCCCTCGGGTAGGATGACAAGCTCCTTTTTGATCTGCTCGATCTTGCGGATGCGCTCCTGGGCCTGGGCGGCCTTGGTGGGCTTGTAGCGGAACTTGTCGACGAAGACCTGCATGTGGGCGATGTCGCGCTCCTGGGCGGCGCGCTTGGCGCGCATCTGCTCAAGGTTGTCCTCGCGCTGCTTGAGGTAGCTGCTGTAGTTGCCGGTGTAAGTGGTCACGCGACGGTTTTCGAGCGCGGCGACGTGGTCGACGCAGGCGTCCATAAAGGCGCGGTCGTGGCTGACGATGAGGACGGCGCCGTCGTAGTTGGCGATAAAGCCACGCAGCCACTGGACGCTTTCGAGGTCCAGGTGGTTGGTGGGCTCGTCCAGAAGCAGCAGGTCGGGATGGCGCAGGAAGAGCTTGGCGAGCGCGATGCGCATCTGCCAGCCGCCCGAGAACTCGGAGCACGGGCGCTCAAAGTCGGTGACCTTAAAGCCCAGGCCGGACAGGATCTTGCGGGCGTTGCTCTCGAGCTCGTAGCCGCCCAGGTGCTCAAAGCGGTCCTGGACCTGGCCGTACTCGTTGAGGAGTGCGTCGACGTCCTTGCCCTGCTCGGAGAGCTCGGTGATTTGGGCCTGCAGCTCGTTAGCGCGCTCGCCCATGCGGCGGATTTCCTTGGCGGCGGCCATGACCTCGGCGAGGATGGTGGTGTCCTTTTGTTCCAGATTAGTTTCCTGCTCTAGGTAGCCCACCTGGCAGTCCTTTGCGTACTGGACCTGGCCGGAGTCGGGACTGTCGATGCCCATGATGATTTTGAGCATGGTGGTTTTGCCAGCGCCGTTGGGGCCCACGAGCGCGAAGCGCTCGCCGGGGTTGATCTGGAAGGACGCGCCGCTAAAGAGGACGCGTGCGCCGAAGCTTTTTTCGATCTTGTCGACCAGGAGGATCATGGTGCCGCCTTTGACCTTGTGTGCCAATATGAAAAAAGGCCCCAACTTGCGTTGGAGCCTCATTCAATGCTCGGGTGGAGACGAGGGGGATCGAACCCCTGACCTCTTGACTGCCAGTCAAGCGCTCTCCCAGCTGAGCTACGCCCCCGTGCGAAGAAGTACTATACGGGAACTCGGACCACGATGCAAGGACATTTTTGGAAAAATTTTCGCGAGTGTCGGCGCGCACGGGACCGCGCCAGCCCGCGGGGCGCCTGGCCCCCGCACAGCCCGTACGCCGGCCGACTTGGCGCGTGGAACACGACGCGCCCCGTTCAACAGGGTTTTCCGTGCGCCGCCAGTCCCATTATCGGGTCCGATTGCGAAGCGCCCCTCCCCAGCGCCTCAGAACCATGCCGGTTTACTACGATAAATCAGGAATGTCCAACCACGCACGCCTTTTCGTGCAACCGGCGGGCTACCTACCTGCGGTTTTGCAAACGGAGAACACACGGTGCTCGGGGGTCGCCGATTCGTCGTAGTAAACCGGCATGGTTTTGAAATGGCATCAGGTTGATTTCACGCAAAAGTGTGTTGGAGCCCTGAATTAAAGGCCTTAAATTTTTTAGATCGCGTCTTTTCTGCGACGCGCCTAGAATTGCTGTTGATTAGCATCGGGCTTGATCTTGCGTTGTGCGACTTGCTCGTGCATGGTAGTATTTCACGTCGTGAAGCGAAGAAATTAGGTCTGAGTTGCCTTTGTTAGAATTGCATTCACTGTTCATAAGGGCTCTTGGCGCAACGGTTAGCGCAGGGGACTCATAATCCCTGGGTTCTGGGTTCGAATCCCGGAGGGCCCACCAGAGAGTTTTAAGGCCGGGCGTTACGCCTGGCCTCTTTGTTATTGGTGCTGCGGACTAGCTTTGCCATCCACAGACGTAAAGTTATTAACATTCATATTCATGATTAACAATGGATATGTAGCCAAGATGCTGCCCAGCCAACAGATGTGGAAATCGATTAATATGAAAAAAGGCCCCAACTTGCGTTGGAGCCTCATTCAATGCTCGGGTGGAGACGAGGGGGATCGAACCCCTGACATCTTGACTGCCAGTCAAGCGCTCTCCCAGCTGAGCTACGCCCCCGTGCGAAGAAGTACTATACGGGAACTCCCCCGCCGATGCAAGGACAATTTTGGAAATATTCTGCGGCGCGTGGAACAGGCACGAGGACGAAGAGACACACGATGCCCGAAATAGCCCGCGGGGCGCGCCCCAGGTGCCGCCGGCCAGAACAAAGCAATCCGCGGTGCTTCCGCGGGAGGGTTTCGTCTGAGCCCCTCTCCGCGCCTTCGGGTCAATTTACTGAATCGTGCGCAGCTCGCGCCAGCTGGTCGCTTCATAAACGGACCGGTTTACTACGACGATTCCCGGATTTCCGACCTCACGCCTGCTTTCGCAAAACGGGCAGGCAATCTACCTGCGGTTTTACGAGCGGCGAATTCGGTGTGTTCAGCCACCCTCAATCCAACGTAGTAAACCGGCATTGTTTTAAAATGGGACTTAATTACTGGCAGCATATAAAGTATTAAAAATGCTCACTAGGCCATTATTACTTACCAATACCAAGCCAATTGCACAGAACGTTTGCGCGCAATCTGGTCTCAGCACATCTCATCCCCTCGGTTTTTGGCTTGTAGCGCAACTCCAATCGCTTACACACACTGTGAATGATGGCATCAAGCTGTTCGTGATCATTGAGCATGTCATGAGTTACAAGAAATACGTCGTATCCCATGCTTTGCAATGCTGTCATTCGAGAGGCATCGTGGTCAAGCACAGCGCCCGATCCATGGATAACCTCTCCTTGAAGTTCGATAATCACAGCCTTCATTTTTATTGGGTTTACGATGACGATATCGCCGTAACAGATTTTCTGACCTGCGATTTTTCGAGCTGAATTCGACAGCGGTGTTAAGTCGTTGACGTATATGTTTTTAAACTCCGCTCCGCCAGTACGCCTCGGAAGACTTAGCAACATGATTCCAGCAACTTCTAGCGGGGATGCCGCAATACCCATTACCTGCCGTGCGGCTTCGTAGAATTGTTTTCCCCACATCTCGCCCTTAACCTTCGCTGCAAATTTGTGCAGTTCTTCTATTTCAATAAGAGGCTTTCTCATCCAGAGCGATGTGCCTTTTCCGTTTGCTTTATTTCCGGATCCGTCATTCTGCTGCCCACTTTGATCATTCTCGCTGTCCTTCTGGCTCGCCCGAGCATAGACTCGCTTCCATGGGGCCTCGTCTTGGGTTTCATCTAGTTCAAAAAGACTTTCTGTGGTGTACTGCTCTTCTTCTGATTTTGCTTGCTCAAGTGCCATGTCGACCGCGGGCGATGGTTTATAAACCGAAAACCATCCGCAGAGCTCGTACATGGCCAGAACCAGGTCGCATGAAGAAACGCTTCGAGTCATGGTGAATAGCGTATGAAGAGGGTCTGTGACGCTAAAGCCCATGCCCGTGTCGATCGAGACCTTCTCTGTATAGGCGCTGTTCCATCGGATGGTCCGTCTTGTCTCGGAATGTAGGTTGCTTCGAGTTGATGCTGCTGTGATGACTGGGGTCTTGAGGACGTCGGTTACGAAAGGGGCTTGGGATAGAGCTCGCCAGCCTTCTTCGGAGTTGGGTAGGCGCGGGTAGAGGTCGCGCACCTGCGGTGGGCAGCGCCAATAGCGGAATGCGGTGTTTGCGCAGACGATTTCGTCCATTTGCGCCTCCCCTGGTATCGGCCGTAGACCGTGCGGTTGTGGTCGTGGACGATTATCTACCGGGGCATCATGCGGGTAAGTACCGGAAGCTGACCAAACGCTGACCAAAAGCTTGACGCAATCCGTTGAAAAGCCGCCATAGGCATGAACGCGCTGGTACAAGCTGTGAGCCAGCGGTCTCTGTCTCCACAATTGCACATAGATTACGCAGGGAATTCAATGAATGAACGCAGACGCATTTTGCAAAACGCGCAATGACGACACCTAAGGTGAACTGCGTAACATATAACGCCTTAGGTAACTTCGCTTCAATTTTGGTGTCAAAAAGAAAAAGGTCAGAGGCTTAACACCTCTGACCTGTGCTTTAGATGGTGGGCGATACAAGATTCGAACTTGTGACCCCATCCGTGTGAAGGATATGCTCTACCCCTGAGCCAATCGCCCGTCGCCTTTCGGCAAAAGAGATACTAACATAGCCGCGCGCGGTTTACCAAGAACTTTTTGCCCTCGATTTTAAATTCGTGGGTGCTAGCCAAGCCAAAACAACCAAGGCAATCGGCAAAACCGCAGTTAAGCCACCCTTTATCGCTTAATCCACGAGGTCTCGGGACGGCAGATAAGTCGAGCATTGTTATAGGCCATGTCGAGCGTGAGGCAGGTGCGCGCGGCGTAGAAGCCGTCCTCGCGCTGGATGGTCAGCGCCAGTTCGGGCTTGTCGCCGGTTAGGCACAGCGGCAGCAGCAGTTGGATCCGACCGCCGTAGAACTGCGGCACGGCGAGCGTGTAATTGGCGGCGGCGCGGCGGGCGGCCTCGACGACGGCTCCCTCAAAGGCGCGGCGCAGCAGCAGCGAGTTGCCCTCCCCCATCAGGCTGGCGGGAATACGCGTGAGGTTCTCCTCGTCGCCCAGAATGTGGTCGATGTTGGAACGGATGGGCAGGCGGTAGTCAAAGACCAGCTCGGAGGGGTCCTCGGCAAAGCGCACGTGGCACGGCAGGTATTCAAACGAGACCAGCATGGGATCGCTTTCCTTAAAGAAACCCTTCAAAAACCAGCGCTGGCGCGCATCGGGCTTGGTGTTGGGCTCAAACAGACCGTAGATGGTCTCGTAACGGCGCGTGTACAGGCCTGTGTTGAATAGGCAGCGATCGTCGTCGAACACCAACGGCAGGTTGGACGGCGCGGTCTGGTCCACGTCGCGCTCGGTCAGGAACACCGCGCGACTAAACGAGAACAACAGGTAGTTTTTGAGGATGCGGTTACTGGGACCCCAGTCCTCGGGATCGGTGAGGTCGACTAGGCGGTCGTAGCAGGGCTCGGGGCAAAACGCAAAGTCGTATACATTGCTGCACAGGTGTTGGGGATCTCCATGTGGCGTCCAATCAATTTCATTGCTGTTGTGCGGATGCTTAGATTCTATACGCGCGACGGGTCGCCGGCACGCACAACGCAATTGCGCCTTAGCTCTTTGACGAGCTTGTCGCGGGAGCGGCTTCTGGAAACGAGACCCTGGATCCAAGCGTAGTACTGGTTTCGTTAGAGCGATACCCGTTATCAGGCGCGTTCGACCGCCACCTTTGCTCCTGGCTCTCCGGCAGAGTAGATATCTCTTGGTATTAGAGGCGCCTCCAATCAATGCGACTGAAGGCGCCTTCTCCGCGAGCATTGTTTTGATTGCGTTGGTCGTGCTCTGCGACCAAGATCTTCCCGGTAGGCTTTCTTTTGATTCCGTTGGTCGCGCCTTACGACCAAAATCAAAGTCAAGCATACAAATGAATGGGAAGAGCTGCAAGGCATACCCAGAAGTCACACGGTCGCGCTCGTCAGCCCTCGGGCTATGCCAGGAAGCGGGATAGTGCCAATATCCGTCGTTGTCAAAAATGGCGAGGTACGTACCTCGCCGATCTGGCACCTCCAAGACGACTGTCTCTTCGGTGAATGAATTTTCTCACATTTCAGGGGCATTTAGAGCCGCATTGATAAGGTCGGCGGAGTTGTCGAAACGGCCTGGTTCTTCACTGGCAAAGAACGCATCCCCTTCGCGGATGGCCTGTAGGCTTTCGGCGTTAGGCTCTTTGGGCGGATAGGGCTGTATGGTTGCATCCGTAAACTCATCGTTTCGTTTATGTTGAGACATAAAGGCGTACCTCTTCCCGTTCGATGTTTTTGCGGAAAGCCGGGCGCATGTGCTCTGGAGGGTTGGTGACGATATCAACCTATCGTCTAAGTTCCTTCTCGAGCTCATGGGAGAGTTCGTACAGCGTGCCGAACGTCATGGTGTTGCCGCAGACTAGGCGCAAGTCAATATCGCTATCAGGCGTTTGCTCGCCTCGGGCAAAGAAGCCAAATAAATATGCTTTGCTGACGTCGTATTGAGCAAGCACGCGGGAGGCGGCGGTGGATATGTCGGTAGGCGAAATCATGGGTTATTTGCTGTTCAACAGTAGAACGTCAGGGGCCAGCGCCGAAACCGCCGATCCGGCTTTTTGCCGTTCTGCTAGCTCGAAGATAAACGGAGCGTTTGATCTAACGAACTCGGTCAAAAAATCCAGATCGTCAGTAGAAAAACATTCGACATTGAACCAATTAACCGCAGGCAAGAAGCATTCCGCATGGTCAAAGCCAAGGTCAACCGGACGCTCGACGGCTACGCGAACGGTCCCGTCATCCCTAGCATAAGCAGAGTTCATTAATCCGCCCCGCTGTCCAAGATAAACTCTCCCGTCTCCAGGTCTACGAAGTCCGCGAGCTTTATCTTTCCGGAGAAGCCGCTCCCCTTGTACTTTCCCGCATAGGTCTCAGAGTCGAACTTGAACGAAATGTTATACAGCTTGCCGCTCTTTGTCCTCCTGACTAGCCCGTTTTCCAGCATGTAGCTCAGTACCCTCTTATGGCTTTCTCTATCGATACCGTTTAGGTAAAAGCAGCAGACACCTTGTTTCGAGCCCGCCGCGATGAGCGTTTCGGGATTCGAGTATTTGGCCTCTACGACGACGCCATCAAGAACTGCGGTTCCGACAATGTCGTCCATGAGGGCGGTTTTGAATGGAGAGAAGAAGAGCATCCATTTGCCGCATTGGACGGGATCTATGTCGTGGATTCGTTCCTTATTGATAAACCAGATCCACGAGAACGATTTGACCCTGGCAATCGAGCCGGATTCGTTAAGAAGCGTTTCTTCGACGGACGGCGTTAATTCCTTGTTGTTGCCTGTGTTATTTGAGTTTGCCATATCATTTATCCTAACATTCGCCGTTAATAAAGCTCCTCGCCAGCAGTTTCGAGCGCTTGTATCGCTGCGCGTTTTAGCTCATTGAGACTTTCGTAGCCGCTTCCCGACAGCGGGATTATTCGTATGTTGAATGAGTCACCGTACTTGTAGTCGGCATACACATCGCAATTTCCCCTACCGAGAAACTGTATGGCCGCCCGATCAATTGCCTTTGTGCTTTGGCCTACGTAGTACAGATCCTTGGTTGCATTATGGACAATGAAGATGCCAGTAATTTCGCCTTGCTGTGTCAGGGCCTTTCGCTGAGCCATAAACTCTTCGGCGCTTGCGACGATTTGTGGATCATCTTCTAGGAGGGATTGGCGTAGTTTAAGAAGTGCTTCTTGCTGCTTCGAAGCGATCAAGATAATTAGGAGACCGTCCAAAAACAAGAATAAGCCGAAAAATATCAAGGGGAAAGACGGCACTCGATTTACGCCAACGCTGAGCAGCCAAGCTATAAATGGGCTGCCAAGGGTAAAAATAAGCCCGCTAACGCAAATGACCTTTCCTGCCTGAATTTGCCTTCTTGGAGGGGCCAAAGCGACGGTTTTAATTTGATAGTAGTTTCCCATGGTTGGTCTCCAGTGATGTAGGCAATTGGGTCCAAATGAAGCTTTATAAACGGCAGCATTTGGATTGCAATTATCTTATCGCTCTGGCAGATGGAGTGTAAGGCTCAACATCGGTAGCAGATCGAGAGGCAGTCGAGCTAAACAAAATAGTGCCGTCGCAGCAATAGCTGATACGGCACCAATCTCTAAGAAATTGATTTAGTAGAAGGCTATATACTTCTGCAATAGCTGCATTAACCACTCCCCTGGTCTCGCTTAAACTGGGCCCTAGCAGCGATATGCGGCAGTCAGGAGCAATGTCCCCAGCAGGAAAAGCGCTACGGACGCAGCGATCCAGTTGTTGTCGCCGGCCTTGGGGAGCGCCGCAGTTGTTGCGGTGGCAGCCTTGGGCTTGGAAGCTTTGGCGACTGTGGTCTTGGTTGCCGTCTTTGTTGTCTTGGTTGTCGTGGCCGCGGGCTTCAGCGAGGGATTTGCCGTGGGCCCTGTGGTGGGCTCTCCAGCAGCGGGGCTTACATCGGCGGGAGACTTGTCCGCGCTATCGCCAGGTACATCGACCCCGTCGGTCTCCCCCGCCGGAGGCGTGGCGACATCGGGCTCAACCACCACATGCGGTGCCACCGCACCGGAGGCGTCCACCATGCCGCTAGCACCAAAAGCCCCACCAGCAGGCGTCACAAACCGCGCTGACACAAGCGACCCGCCCAGGCACGCAACGCCGCCATCGGCACCGGCCGCATCAAGCCACGAGGCATCGACGGAAAGCCGACAGCCGGCCGCGCCAGCGCCAAGGCCCGCATCCTGCAGATACACGCCATAGGCACGCACGCCCACTCCGGACCCGGCGCCAGCGGCAAAGACGCGCCCGCCGCCGCGCACGGCCATGTCGCCGGCGATCACGCCGGCTACCGCCTCGTCCGCAATATCGGCCCCGTCCGCCCGGGCATCTACGGAGCAGCCGTCCACCACGGGCGCCCGCGAAACGTGGATCCCGCACTGCGAGCCCGTCGCCGTCAGGGTCCCGGTGCCGCGAAGCGTCAGGTTGCCCCACACCTCCATGCCGCACAGCGTGATGTCCGCATCGGGCGCATGCGACTCCGTCACGGAGTTTTGCCCGGCAAGCGTCAGCACCAGGTCGCCCTCGGCGCCGATGGCCTCGCCCGCGTAGCCGTTAAGCTCCAGGTGGTCAGCATCGGTCCAGGTCCAGCCGGGGCCCGACACGCCCGGCTCGTAGTACGTCGCGCCCGCGATGATGAGGCTCTCCGCGCCCGCGGCATAAGAAGGCCCGCCCAGCAAAACGCATAGGCAGGCCATGGCAACAATCGCAATGTAATGGCGGCTGGTGTAGGACTCGGCAGCAAACATACCCGCTCCGATCTTCGCAGGAGCCAATAGAATGTGCACCAGAAAATGCCCTGGTAGCAGTAGCTATTAGTTTAGCGAGATCAGACAACTGCCAAGGAAAAACGCAGTGAGAAATGCCTGAAATTAGGTGTAAATCGTTTTGCCAGTCGGTGAAAGGAGGGCGCCTTAGGAACACCGCTGGCGCGGCCTCACCATTTGCGTATTTCATAACATTCTGGCTGCAGTGCTCGAGGTGTTCGATGTCTGTCTCCATTGTCATAAGATGGATTCCGGCGGCCATCGGGCACTATTCTGTTGGGTCACGACTATTACGGAATGAGATGGCGGCCTTAATTGCATTACGATGATTAAGGTTTTGACGACTAAAACAACGTTGAATAGTTATGGCATTAGGAGATAACAAGTGGAAGACATCACGACGCGCACGCTGCCAAAAATTGACCTATCCGCTATTAATCAACAATTACATCTCCCTGAAATTGAACCGCCCGATTTCAATCACCAGTCACGTTCATTGGCAGGTGTTTATGCAGAGCAACCAGATCTCCGACCCAATTGGCATCAGCTAATTATTGTTGGCAACGGATTCGACTTAGAGTGTGGGCTGCCCTCGGGCTTCAGCGACTACATTAATGCTCGCAATAAAGAAATCAATGAATGCGAAAACGACGAAACTCGAAGGTACACCCTCACTATATGGGATGCCATTCTTGCAGGCATGCCAAACGCCAATTGGTGCGACATAGAAGGTGCTATCTCAAATTGGATGGCACCCGACGGCATTGAACCATTATCAGAAGGCACGCTCTTTGCGAAGTGCTTAAACATACTGATCAATTACAACCCGACTGTTTATGATCCAAAAAACGTTGAAGAAGTGGTTGCGTTTCAGCTGTACAGGCGCTTTCCTAATTACTGGGGGACTTGGACCAGTAGCCTTCTACTGGATATAACCATGAAGGACCTTCATATTCTTGAAGAAGAGTTTGCGAAATACCTTCAGGGGGCAGTTTCGAAGTCGGACGACTATAAAGATCGCGCATCAAAACTCATGATTGAGCTGATGGTATATGAGCGACCGAGTGAAGAAGAGTATGACGTTCAGGAAAGTATCCTTAGCTTTAATTACACTCGGGCCGCAAAGGATTTCCACTCGAAGGAACATGTGATTAACTACGTCAATGTTCACGGGAGACTAGGCGGTGAAATAGTTTTTGGTATTGATGGCTCTCGCATAATGAACAACGAGCTCGTTGTGCCCTTTACAAAAACGTATCGAGTTATGGCATTAAATCCGCCAGATATCGGAAAAATCGTTGATGTGCCCACCAAAACAAGCATCTATGGGCACGGCACGCGCGTCATAAAGTTCTACGGTCACTCTTTGGGAAAAGCAGACTATTCGTATTTTCAGGCAATATTTGATGCGGTGAATCTATATGAAGGAGAAACAAAATTAATTTTCTTTTTCAGACCGCACGGTCAGAAACCCGGAGATCGCGGTGGCGTTGAAGAAGCAAAGAAAGAAGCAATGTCAAAAGCAATTGCGCTTTTGACTGCATATGGCGCGACTCTAGACAACAAAGACCATGGAACGAATTTGATTCATAAGTTGCTAATTGAAGGTCGTTTAGTCGTTGCTTTACTTCCCGATACCGTGCGTCGCACCAATTAGATTCGCTAAATCATCTTGGGTGACAATAAATTCGACCATTGAGCGTTTACCGAACGAGGCATGGATTTGAAGAGGCTTGCTTTAAGCCGCGCGGCAACCCTCTACCTCATGACAGGGGGTGATGAACCACAATAGCGGTAACCGTAATTGTATTTTGCGAGAACAACGAATGACGGAGTGTATCGGAAGTATAAGCCCACCCAGCGCAGGTTTGCCCCTCCCCTAGCCGCGCTTAACATATTCCTGGCCTGCACCTTGTCCGCAACGCCCGCGAACTCGTTGCTCCAGCGATTGACGACGATCACGTCGCAGCCGACCTTAAAGAGCTTCAGATCGTGTGTCACCTCGGAACCAAAAATTCCGACGCGTCCAGCGTGTGCTCGTAGGCCACCACGGGCACACGCTTGAGTTCTTCACGTGCTTCATTACGCGTAAACGCACAAATTTTTCTCATAACCGAGAGGACCACCCGCGCCCCGGCGAATGCCCGAGAAACCTCCCTAGGGGCGCGGATCACGACAGCTAAAATGGGCGAAGGAACTCGCGGACCTCTGCGTCTTCCATCCATCGCTTCACCGAGGCTATCGCGTCTTCCAAAACCAGCCGGTGACGCATAAAGGCCACTCCGGGCAAATTCTCGATCACCTCTTCAATGAAGTTAATCTTCCCTTGAAGTAGTGGGATTTCGCTCCCACTCCACGAAGCGCCGAAAGAAGACATGATTACTGGGACCTTTTTAAGCTCTTCCGAGCTAAGGTCCTCTTGGCACAGTAAGACTATGTACTTGACCCTCAGATTCTTGGGTAACTCCATTGCAACATCTGGTAGATGATCGACAAGCTTCCCATTACGCATCGATCGTGACGCCAGCCAAGTCACGACTGCATCGCCGCAATGCTCAATAGCGTAATCAAGAAAATACTTTAAAGCGAAAGGCTTCGACATGCTCCGCAGGTTTGTCTCAACCCCCTCTATGCCCTTCCATGCGCTATCTGTTGCGGCCTCGCTGTTCTCCTCCCTCCATACTGCTTCGCCCAAATGCTCCATTGCATAAGTCGCATTGAACTCCATGAGCACGGGCATTGCCCTCTCAGGAAATTGACCATCGTTAGCGACGATAAGACGAAGAACATCCTCATTCCAATAGGGATTCGTACCGTTTACGAGATTAAGTAAGATATCTTCGGCAAGACGCAGCATTTCCGGCTTGGAGATAAATGCCCTTTGTTCGGCATTGTTGATGTCCCTAGGAAGAAGCCTATAAAGGACATGCGAGCCCCTTTCCAGCTTCTGTAGGACGCCGACCGCGTACCTAGCGAAAAAGTCTGGCGTAGCAGAGTCGATTTCCATCGCGGCTTTATATGAAACGGTTTCGCCGTATTTGTCGGCTCCTTCCTCGATATCCCTTGCCAGCTCGGGACTGACACCGAACTCCTTTAACCGCGCTTCGTCAATCCGACTAAGCCATTCGGGAATCTCATTCTCCTGTCGCTTCAAGGCAAGACCGCGAACCCGATCGATGCCGAGCAAGTCAATCCAGCGAATAAGCAAATCGTCCGGGACTGTATACAAGGGAACATCAGAGAGGATGATCGGCTCTGCGCATTCGGTCAAAGACTCCGCACCAAGAATCATGACGTCACTCAGGATTGGGAATGGAATCCCAGTTGAGCTTTGCCGGCCGGCAGAACACACAATCGAGATCGCCTTCAATAGCTCTGCCGAGCCAGCCGTTTGAATAAGCTCGATCAATTCCTCCGAGACATCGTGTCCGCGGGAGTCGTCTAAGAAGATTTGGGCTGAAATCCGCATCTTGGGCGACACATTGAGGAACGGGAGCCCCTCTTCGGCGATGATACCTTGGGAAATGAGCTCTTTCTCCAGTTGAACAAACCCAGGTAAGCTGCAAATCTCAATCGACTCGATTCGGGAAACATATCCTTTATACGCCTCCTCCAAGGTCTCCTTCCACAACCGACCGGCACCGTCCTCGCCGCCGATACCCCGAAGCCCGGTAATAACCGAATCGCAGAGACGGCTTAGCTCATGACAGTCTCTGAGCTCCTTGAGGCAGGCGATCGCTCGCTTCCGCAACTCGATCATCGCCTGGGTGTAGAGGTGGTTGCCATGGATGAACGTGACCTTGTTTCCCTCCATCCTCGTCCGGCTCTCGTACACTGCCGCCAGTAAAGCCTCGACATAATAGGCAAGCAAAACCCCGTACCTATCCTCCTTTGTTTTGCGAAACTCGCACGATAGGCGTTCAAGGACCTCGTTCTCGTATCGAAACCCGTCCGAATACGAGTTCTCGTTGAAAGACATGCTCGTTGTGAGTGTCTCCTTTGCCTCCCGTGGAGGCAAAATGTTCTTCTCCAATGCCATAAAGAACAGCTCTTCCGGCTCGCTGAATTGAGGGGCATGCAGAAAAAACGCGAGCGATGTGAGGATACGAGATTTCTGCGAATAGAATCCGGAAGCCTTGTCGAATTTACAGGCAAGGTAATCGTAGTTTCCGGGCGCGGTGTCTTCGATTGCCCCGAGAATATGTTCAAGGCCCTTCTCACCGAGGAGGAAATTGTAATCGCTCACCATTTTCCATCGTTTCCCACCGTTCGCCAAAGCCCAAATGTCGTTCAGCTGTGACTTCAAGGAGGAAATAAGCTCTTCGCTGTAGAAATTGTTCACGAGGATGGCAACAATACTGGGACATCGAACATTGCCGCACTCCAACTCATCGATGTCGGAAAGCGATACGCTTTTCTCGGCGATAAAAGCCTGGTAGAGCAAATAATCCCTCAAAACCTGTTCGCCCGGCGCTACAGCCACCATATCCTGACATACATCCACCAGTTCGTCGTTGCACAGAGCGGTGCAAGCATCGACGTATCTGTCACGAGAAATCCCTACCTTGGAAAGCAGGCTATCCAGGTCTTTATTCTCCTCTATCCTGTGAGCATCCAAAACCGAGACGATCGTCGACGCTTTTTTGGAGTCGCCGTCCAGACGAGAAGCCTTCTCTCCGTAGCAAGCTTCTATAAGACTCGGCATCGTGGAGAATACTTCGTCCCCGCGTTCCTTAGCAACCTCGGCCGCCGCGAAGGCCAAACGCATGTTACCCCTCGACAAGCGAATTATATTCGCAGAGGCTGTCCCTTTCGCGATACCAAATCCGTTCTCGACCACATGTAAGGCCGTCTCCTCGTCAAGCGGGTTGACTGCATAGAGGTAAGGCTTGCAATACTGTGAAACGGAGCTCTTCACGAACCCCACCGCGTAATTTCTTGCCGTCATAAGAACCTTGATATTACCCCTGTTAGACACGAAGTCCGCAAACCCTTCGAGGTCTGAAAGCTCGTTGGCGTCGTCGAGCAGAATTAACGAAGGGTCCTCTTTGGGGACATCATTAGCCAAATCGTTCCAGATTGGCATCCTGTTCGATTTAATGACAAGAGGATAAGCGCCGCTGCCATTCGAAAATTGACGCAGAGCCTCTACGCAAAGCCTGGTCTTTCCGCATCCAGGACGCCCATACACCAAGACGAACTGATTCTCATCGAGCGCGGCGAGAAGCTCGTTGATCTCTTTATCCCTGCCAAGCAAATCGACTTTCAGGGTTGATGCAAAGCTATTCTTTTCAACTGCGGATTCGAATTCATCCGGGGACATAATTTGTCCAGTACCCACCTCGATGTCCAGATGCTCTCTTGCAAGATTTGGGTACCGTCGAGCTAACAAACTCGCCATCTCGTCCGTGCCCACAAGATCGATTCGATCGTCAATGCCTCTTAGATAGTTGAGGTCAGAACTGTTTAGCCTCCGGCAAGAATACGCGATAACTATCTTAACAAGCTGTCCAGAATCGAGCTCTTCTCTTTCGGCCTTCAGGCACTTCTCGATATCCAATTCGATTTTACTCTTCGCATCAGCCCTATCTGGATAATGGCCGCATTCGAGATAGGCGAATTTGTTGTGGGGCAAAAGCCAGATTGTGTCCGGCGTTCCAGGGGCGGTTGCCGCCGAATGGGCGGCAGACCCCCTGTGCACGGGCTTATCATACTTAAAATATTGCGTAAGCAACTCCTGGGCAAGGTTCTGAAAGCCAGCAGGATCGAGTCTGGTGATTCTGTCCCTGATTTCGATTTCTCTGCTCATCAAAGTTGCACGCTCCTCCGCTTTCTCTGGCAATCCGAACGCCCTCGGGTAAAGGCTGCACCAAACTGCCACGGTGAGCTTGATGATATGACATACGCCGCATTAGTGAGAGCACGATTGTCGATAGCAAAACGATCCAGTTCCGCGGCGCGCGCCACACCTTCTCATGCACCCACTGGGACAAATGTCAATGGGTTCGCGACCGCAGTGACTGTAAATGTATTTAGCGAGATTAACAAAGTACGGGGTGTATTGACTGGCGTCGATACACCCCGTACTCAACTAAGTTTCTTATTTAGACTGCAGCTGCTTAGCGCAGGCCGTTCCACTCCCCTAGTTCCGCTTAAACAAATCCCTCGTATTGACCTTACCCGCCACGTCAGCGAGCTCCTCGCTCCAACGGTTGGCGACAATCACGTCGCAGCCAGCCTTGAAGGCCTCCAGGTCGTGGGCCACTTCGGAGTCGAAGAACTCCGGCGCGTCCAGCGTGGGCTCGTAGACCACCACGGGCACGCCCTTGCCCTTAACGCACTTTATGACGCCCTTGATGGAGCTCGCTCGTAAGTTGTCGCTGTTTGACTTTGTCTGCAGACAGCACACGCCTTGGACCGGCCACTGCTCGCCCATGCAACTATTCACAACAAGAGCGAAAATGAAGCATGCACCGTTCTATAAAGATGCTTGGATTATCCGACTAGAACCCAAGACCGAATCAACATGATTCGATGAATAGTTTCTCTACAGATCTTATATCATTTTGATATTGAGCCATTTCATATCGGTAATCGTCGGCAGTGTCGACATCGCGGTCTTCCCTATGGTCTTTATACTCAAGATTCAAATCCCATACATATTCGGAAACACAATCTTTAACTACTTCCTCTACCTGGTCTAACGAAATGTCTTCCGTTAGAAATTCACCTAAACCGTCACAAAAACCATAAAGTATCGAATATGGATTTAAATTCTTGAGCATCGCATCGTGAATCTTCTTTTTTACAAACGTTTCCCAATCCCCGATATAACAGTCGAACATCGAAGGTTGATATTCAGATTCCCAATCACGACCATTACCAAAGCTCTCAACGGAATCTATGACATATTCTTTAAGCCAACGATTCGCTTCCGCCTTAAGCGCAAGTGAAAGACGTCCAAAAACTTTATCGGAGACATTCAGTATCTTTTTAGCTCTTTCAAGGTCTTCCAATAAGTCATAGGCTGTTAAATAGCTTGTACCTATCGCTAAATGACTCAAGTTCAAAAAGGAACATAGCAATTCCGCATAGTATGGGCTGTTATAGAAAGCACCCCGACCTGAGCCAACCAGCAAAAGCGAAACAGATTCCCAGGCTTTAGTGTTTTCTGAATCGAGCATTTCACTCAGAAGAGATCCAATCCATTCAAAATCACTATCGATTAGAAGACCAGTAATCTGTCGCAATACAGAACAAACATAATGCTCCGGACATAGACGGAGCCAAGATCCAGGGCAATCAACTTGAAGGGTTAAAACCTCGCCTTTAATGGCCCTGAGTTTAAATGCGTCGATAACGGACCTATCTGTATTGACCTTAAAAATGGTTTCTAGCTGATCGGCATATATTGCTGATTCCACTATCGCTGTAGACTCTAGGGTATTTCCAGCAAGAAAGGCGGCACAGTAATCATTAACAGAAGGGTTAATCATTGCAACATGCCGCTCACAATCGATAACAACCGTTTTGATTACGGCCGACTCAAGGCGCTTGATTGCACGATCAAAGCAATCGATAGAACAATCAATCCCATAAGATAGTTTGATTCTAGAATTAAAGGCAGTTTTTAGATGTGACAGGCTTACGAATTTCTTTCCAAACGAAAATAGTTGAAAAGCAAGAACTCTCTCTTCCTCACCAAGACGTTCTTCGAATTCGTTTTTCCAGATATCAATAGGGTTATTAAGACGTGAAACAATCTCTGAACAGTAATTTTTCAAATCACATTGCTCAATAAATTCCGGTCGAGAACAATACTCAATCACACGAGGATTATAGTTGGCGTGTTCACAAATCTTAACGCAGCCCGCTTTATCTTTATCGACTTTTTTAGATAGCGCCTCTATGTACGGCTGCGGTACGTTTTCGAATCGCAAGTTAGAAAGAAGTATTCGAGCTTTGTCCAATAAGGCCATGGAACTGGTGTCTATTAAAACAAGCTGATCATCAAGTTTGCGAATCAAACGATGAAAAGAATCGTCCTTCCTACCAGCTTCGTTGAGAATGGAAATGCGTGAATTGAGAATTATCTTTCGCTTGTCAGATTTCTTAACCATAAAAAGTAAGCTGCTAATCAGGCGCAGCAACTTTGAATCGACA
This sequence comes from Collinsella sp. AF29-7AC, assembly GCF_003475665.1. Taxonomy (NCBI): domain Bacteria; kingdom Bacillati; phylum Actinomycetota; class Coriobacteriia; order Coriobacteriales; family Coriobacteriaceae; genus Collinsella; species Collinsella sp. AF29-7AC. The sequence goes on along the minus strand of NZ_QRQX01000005.1, from coordinate 112,863 downwards.
TCAAGAAAATTCTGACCAAGGAAATCATCTAGTACAATAAGTTCCGGTAGGTTGGAATCGGGCGAAGATGCGCTAATTACGCCCTCCAATTCATAGCATGAAGAATAGAGAACGCGATAACCAGTTGCGGACATTTGAAGGGCGAGCATTTGTGTAAGTGTGGTTTTGCCCGTACCCGGATCGCCGGTGATGATTAGACAGGGGTTTGATTCGAGAATATTGACCGCCCTGTTATATAGAGCGGTCTGGACAAACAAGGATTTGCGTTCATCGATATTAGCAAGATATAAATCACAGCCTACAAAGAATGACCTGTTGTACAGGTTTTGCAGCACATTGGCCCCAGCAATCCATAGCTTAAAATGATTACGCAGAATATCTGAATTAGACTCATCAGAAAGGATCTGGTCAAGCTTAACGGAATCCAGTAGTTTGAAATCTTGAACACCGAGAGCTTTCGCCTTAGAAAACAATCGCTGTTGGAATTCTCTCGTAACGCCAGAGGCCACAGTAAGTATTAAACATCTGGAGGGAAGATTACCGCGAGAGTCCAGCTGTTTAATCAAAGCTAATAAAGTTGATTCAAGCCTGGAATAACGCACATGCTGAGTCCAATGCTTGGCTTGAACGACAACCGATGGACAGGCATGAGAACCACAGAAATAAAAATCGGAGGCATCTATCCCGCCATCCCTGCCCTCGGTATAGCAGGACAGCTTAATATGCATAAGCTTTTCGGCGACATCACGACTGAGCAACTCAAACTCATAGCTATCAAGCGCGGAATAATTAAATTGCATATGCCGAGCTCCAAAAGAACAAACAAGAATACTCCTTGCAGTATAACCATGTTTAATAGTCAAGGACGATAAGTTCGGGTGGGCAGTAATTATTTAGACCCTTAATAAGTAGCAAATTGGCTTTAATAAGAAGGGGCATATCGGCAGCCACTTGTCAGCCCTTCCCTTATTGCGGATATGCAGTTATCTGTAAGAACTTCTAGAGCTGCCCAAAAGTGCGATCTGATTATTTGCGCATTGGATTAGAAGTGTATCGGCCCCCCCACCATGAATTCGCAGACAACACATGGGAACCTCCGGCATCATATTGCTGCCTATTTAAGCCAACTCAATCGAGCTTTCTGCAACCTCAATGCCGGGCGCGTATTTCTGCACTAACGCGTCCAAAATTACTCGGTTACCCGGCGTCATCTTTGGGGAAGAGACGATCTTCATCAAAGATGACGCTCCGTCTGAGATAACCAAATCGTAGAAGGAAGGAATTTCGGGATCGCATCTATCAAGTATGACCTCAGTGGCCCTCTTAACTGCTTCAACATCACCCTCGATAGAGGCGATGCCCACAGGTACTGCTGTCAAAACATAGCGCCATTCTCTCTGGTATGACCATGCGGTAGCCTTGTGGATCCCGAGCGCACTTAAATCAGCTTCGACCCAACCGTTCCCGCAGCTTCGTATCACTTCTGGAAACAGAAGCGACTTATCGTTCGTATACTGGATTTCATGAAGCATCTCAACGCTTCGGGCCATTTCTTTAAAAAGATATTTTTTATCCCAAAAGTCTTCGAGCGGCAATTGAAGTCCATCAAACTTGCCACCAGGAGTATTCAAAACTGCGTCACTAGATAGCTTACTTAGGCTTTCGGTAGACACAGAGTACCGCTTAAACGGATGAATCTTCATTTGGATTCTTACTCCACATTCAGCTCCAGCATACTCGCGCCACATGGGGATGCTCTCCTCATCAGAAGAAGTCTAACAACTGACGAACTTCATTTTTCCAAGATTTTGAGAGTCTGCTGAACGCTGTTCTTGTGGGTCATCAACTTTATCTAACCGGCTGAACCTCATAGTCCGATTATGCAGAATCAAGGCCAGCGTATCTAGGCTTGTATAATGATAGAGAACGGCGGGTGCTTCCATGTTTGGCTCCTAACTCTAGCAATGAGTCCATATCACTGTTCATCATAATTAATAGAAATGATTACAAAAAATCAATCAGTCCCAACCGGTCTCCAACCGACCCCTCCCCCTCCCCAACTTTGTCCAAAAAGTTCGCAGTTGTTGACCGACGTTACCGTAAAATAACCCCACTTACATATACACGGAGTGTTGGCCTGGCGCCGCCTCCGGGCCTTGGCGCCCACCTTATCGAGAGGCACCGCTATGAAACGAGTCTTTTACCGCTCGCTCTGCGCAGTTCTTTGCGTATCCATGCTTAGCGCAGCAATACCTGTAAGGGTTTTAGCGGAAGAAGAACTGCTTCAGGAAAACACCTTGGAGCAGTTTGATACTGGCGCAGCGGACAATTCGGGCGGCAGCATGACAGGCGATATCGATACAAGCGAGATCGGCAATGAGTCCATCAAAAATGATTCCGATCTCGCGAATCCAATTTCACATCAGGCGGAACCTCAGGTTTCCCTAGCTTCCGATATGTCGCCTGATACGGAACAAGCCATAAAGGCCGCAGTAAGTGGATATCAGCACAGCGATAGCGCCACCAGCGGCAGTGTCACCCTCACCGTCGAATGGAACGATCTAGTACTTGGACAGCCAACGACTTTCCACGTGAGCGCAACAGGTGGCAGTGGCAGCTATCTCTTCCGCATGGATGCGCCCTCGTACTCCAACCCCAATGAGTACGTCTACGAGTCGGTCGCCGACCCAAGCCGCGGAGAGTGGACAAAGTACACCGACGCGTGCGTTAGCCACGACTTTACGTTCACAACGACGGCTGCCGGATCATACAACTTCCGCTTTTACCTCATGGACAAGGCGTCGGGCGTTTACTACTTGCGCACCAACACGTATATCCAGGTTGAAGATGATGCGTATCCCAGTGTTGCGAGTATTGTTAATAAAGCAGTGTCCCAGGCCAGGCAAAACACAAATGGTTCTGAATACGAAATGGCCCTTTATCTTCATGACTGGCTTCTAGATCAGCTTGAGTACGACAACTCGCTGAAGTGGTCATCTGCTGAGAGTGCCCTCACGCGCGGCCTAGGCACCTGTCAGGCGTATGAAAGCGCCTATTCCAAGCTGCTCACCGCTGCCGGCATCACCAATTCAGAGACCCGCGATACCTATGACGGCCACACCTGGAATGCCGTCAAGCTCGATGGAAAATGGTACCAGGTCGACTGCACCTGGGACGATACATCCGACAACTTCTATGGCGACCTTGACCAGCGCCACCTGTACTTTTGTATCACCGATGAACTCATGGCAATCGCGCACAAAGGGCACGCCAAAATCTACACTGCCGACGAGTACGCCACCCGCTCGACGAGCCTCAAAGACAACTACTTCGTTCACAACGGCAAGGCCGACGAATGGGCTGCCAAGTATGATGATCGCATCCAGCAGCACCTCGACGCAAAGGAGAACAAGTTCTCTATCGACGCAGGCAACCAGTTCTTCCCGCCCAGCATCAGTGGCATCCAGAACGGAATCATCGCCTTTACGATGGAACAGAGAGAATGGAAAACGAACAGCGCTAAAGTTGACCTCACTGCCGCCTCTAACATCACCATGACATCGAACCGTGAGTGGACTGCAAGGTTTGATTTTGAGGTCGAGTACTCAAAGATGCCAGCCATGCCCGACATCTCGGAGCGTACGATCGAAGACGGAATCTACGTCATCCAATGCTCGTTCTCTCCCGAATCCGTAATCGACGTCCAGGGAGGCTCATGGGATCCGAGGGCGAACATACAGCTCTGGAAATCCAACGGCACAATGGCGCAGGCGTTCCTCTTCAGGTACGATGAAGCGGCAGGCGCCTACGAAATCACCAATGCCAAATCGGAAATGGCACTCGACGTGCAGGGCGGGTTGATGTCAAGCGGCGTCAACGTCCAGCAGTACGCGCCGAACTCCACGGAGGCCCAGCGCTGGTCAGTCGTCCCGAACGAGGACGGCACGTTCACCCTATCGCCGGCAAACCACCCCGAGCTCGCGCTCGACGCGTCGGGCGGCCGCTCGACGCCCGGAACCAACATACAGATCTATGCCACCAACGGGACCGAAGCCCAAAGATGGGTGCTCAAGAAAATCTAGTGAAACAGGCTTACCGCTTGCCCTTGCGAGCTTTCGCAAACCCCTTCGCGCCGTGCACCATCATGAACGCCATTAACGCGAATCCCAGATACCCGTTCAGGCCGTACAGCACGTTGAGCAAAGGCGCATAAGGCACTAGGCAGGCAATCACACAGCCGAGCACGCCGCCCGCCACAGTCACAAACCTGTAACGATGTGAGCCCTCAGCCGCCAAACGTTTTACACCCGTCCACATTTCAAGCCTTCATACGACTCTATCGGCTTAGTAATAATCGGATACTCAATATCGTCAGGCATTTCTCTATTTTACACGCCTAACGCTGGCAACCCTCATTCCATGATATAGATGCCAGAGCCCTGATCAATGTAGTCGATTCACCCTAGTCAAGAACGATCTTCCGAATGTATATATCCTTCAGCGATATAACGAGCAAATATTGCAAAGCCATTGCAAACGGAATTGCCATAACGCCTAACTTTCCGAGCAGCAAATAACAAGCAACAAGATATACAACGTTCGAAATAAGCGTGATGACTGTCGATTGTTTCGTTAGGCCATAAGCGTTGAAGCAGGGATGAATGGCGGAAAAGACAATGCTCGCAGCGACAAGAGCGGCTAATGTGGCAAAGAGATACCAGTACGCACCGTAGAGCGGATCCATAAAGACAGCAAGTGCAGGCGGAACGACCAAGCAGGCAATAGCTGCGCAAGGTGTCACAACTTTAGCCACGACCTTCTCGATTTTTCTAACAACCTCATACGCGCGACTGTTAAGCCCCTTGGCGATCAACTCAGCAAGCTGCGGCATAATCGCCAGCTGCACAGGTCGAGAAAGAAGAGAGAGAGCGGAAAGCAGCTGCCTAAAGAATTTAAAGACACCGACAACCTCACTCGACAAGAGAGAGAGGAAGAACACATCGAAATACTGAATTGGAGCGTCCGCCGAGGTATCCAGGTTTGACCAAATTGTGAAGGAGATGTAGCCAGCCGGCAAATCGGCGAGTCGTGCTTTAACGATCTTAAAAAATCCAACGCGCCTGCGAGCAACATGCACGGCAATAAAAAATAGCGTCATGCTTTTAATGATATCAGCAGCACAATACGCACAAGCAATAACGACTACACTATTCCCGAAAAGCACCATTGACACAGCCACAAAGAGCAGCTTGACGGCCGCCATAACAACCGCATGAATGGCAACATAGTTGAATCTATCGAAAAGACGGAGCAAACCCGTAGGGGCACCTTCTATATGCACAAGTATCTCGAAACAAAACACCACTGCCGCAGCAGTCGCGGCAGAATCCCATCCGAGAACGCTCGCCACGAAGCCGACAATGGCGAAGGAGATGACACATCCGGCAACTGCCGATGTCACATCGACAAGAAAAGCGGCCTTAATACAGGCAGCCAGTCCGCGCTCATCTCGTTTTTCCAGACTGATTGATCCATAGCGAATCACACTTTGCCATGATTGGAAATTTAAAAGAGAATCAATCGCCTGCATGTAAGTCTGACCGATCATCAGCGAACCGTAGCCAGCAACGCCAAGAAATCCAGCAGATACAAATGACGTCAGCATATTCAAAGCAGAGGCGCCGCCCTGACCTACAACGATAGTGAAGACATTTTTCGCAAGCTTCGCCCAGAATTCATTGCCCCTAATTTTGTCACGCAAAAGCTTGAGACTAAAGTGCATCATTGCTCCATTTCGTTTCTCGCCAGCGAATCCAGGATTAAAGAACCCAGGTCATCGGAAGTCATGAACTCACAATCCGGATACCGTTCCGCAAGCCGTCGAAGCAGTCTATCAAGCGCTTCGAGTGAAAACTCGCGATGTCTCTCATTCACTCGGGTCGTATAGTTGACGCGATGGGTGCATACCACCGCCGGCTGCCTACGCCTGAAAGCCGTCTCGATTTCTGCGAAAGCATCGTCGACACACTCATCGACGTTTTTGCCTTGAAACATAGAGCGCGAGGGCTCGAACTGCACGTTTCGGATTAAGCGGCACTGCCCAGGCACGTTGGAGTGTCCGAAAACGTTAATCTTCTTCAAATAGGAGTTGTTCCCTTTCGGGACATTCCTCTTCGGCGACGATTGGATAGTCTCAATGCCCAGCTCAGCGGCGATGAGCTCACATTCCTTATTGGCGACATAGCATGGTGGGATGAAGCTCCTGGGGGCGAAGCCAAAAAGGCGTTTGAAAATCGTGACCGCGTCTTCAAGGTATCCGCGCTCATCGATCAGAGTGTTTCCGCTGTTGAGCGCGTCAATCCCATTGTAGAAGGCATCGTCCAGACCCACCATTCTCAAACAGCGGGCATATTCCACAGCTGAGTCGGCGACCGCATCGGCAAGCCACGCCGTAGCGTTAAGGTGCTCTCGCCCGTGGAGCTGAGGATGCAGTGCCGTTTCACCGCGACCCAGCCGAACGAAATCGAGTACTCCCTCGTCTCCGTCATAGGTTCGGTAGGTTTTATCGATGGGCTCGAATCCAAAGTGCGCTACATCAGCGTTGCCGGGAACGCATCGATTGAAATCTGGGTTGGCGGTTGCGAAGTTCAACGTGAATACTGGGGCGGAAGCCTGAAATCGCACCGCATTCTCGCGCAGCAAAGAAGAGAGGACGCTTACGTCGGCCTTCTTTTCCAAGCCGTCAAAAGATTGGTAGTGATCGAGCCTGAAAGAGGGGAAGCGATTCTCAAATGCCGCAAGTGCATCGGCATCCGGGACCCTCACGGCACCCCAATCGTCGGACTCGAAGACGACGATACGCCTATTCGTTTGGAAACCAAGCTTTGCGACAAGGGTCTTAGCAGCCTCTTTGATTACGTGCATCGTCTGCCCCTAAAGCTCGAATTCACATTTTTCGGGAAAAAGTTCGTCAAGGCAGGTGAGAATCCTCGTCCGCGCAGTCTCGTACTGCTCCGGCGTAAGGTCGCCGTCATTGAGACAGACGACCTTACCCTTGCGCCCGCGAAGATACGATTCAGCCTCTTCCAGGGTTGAATCGAAATTAGCACCAAATGAAAAGGACCGTCCGAAAGAAACTGGACGCGGATAAAAATCTCCTTTTGCGCACTGCCAATCTTTCATGAGCCAGTTAGATACGTCGGTTGCCTCTCTAAAACGATGAGAAGAAGTCGCCTCAAGCTCTTGCTTTTCTACCTCCCAAATTTCTTCGAAGGTAGACTTTAAAAATGAATTGCAGAGATGGGGTTCATAAAAACCTTTGAATGTAGGATATATCAATAAAACGAGCGTTCTCAAGCACATGATGCCATAGCCTGGGCTGAACCACTTTAGTGGATGCCTGCCTACACACGCAAGTGGTTTAAAATGTGAGCTTAAAACGCTAGCGCAGTTAAAGGGGACGTAGAAATTGTCACCTCGAGCAAGACTTGCTGCATTTAGAACTGCCGTAATTCTTGGTAGTCCTTTATGAAAGAAATCGTCTTCTGTGGTCTTATCAAGAATCAACAAATCATCATTGAATAGGACAAAGTGCTCAGAAAGGCCCTCAATTTTGTAGGCATTCAATTCGATAACATTTGAATTGAAAGTTGGGAGATTCTTATTGGGGATAAAATCACTATGCTTTACAACATTGATTTTTGGATTTGAACAATCAAGCCATTCGGGTAAATGACCATATGTCAGAAAATGAATTGTGCCAACCCATGGCGCGTTGGAAGAAACACTTCGAAAAAAATAGCGTAGCAAACCCCAATCTCTATAACGTTTATCCTGATTGGGAGTGATTATCTCGCTTGACTCATTGCTATATTTATATCGATCAAAAAGCCAATTTGGGTCCGTGCAATCAACCCATGGAATTACAAAATCAATCTTCATAACGTTCTGTGACCTCGAAAGAATTCCTAGTTATCAGTAGTGATTGTTTCTCCCCGTTCAAGGAGATCATCATTTAATTGAACCGACTTTAAATCTTCTATCAAAAGCTAACGCCCCTAGTAAAAAGCCAATTGGAACTGAAAGGGGCCCAACAAAAGCTGCTGAAGCTGTCGACTGTATCAACAAATATAGAAATAGAAGAAGTAAGCAAATGTACCTATTAGGGTCCTTACTGGATCCACTCTGAATCATTTTAAAAAGTTTTATATAAATTGAAAGAATGCAAAGGAGTCCTAAAAACCCGGTTTGCCCAAGAACCATAGGCCAGTACACATCCGAAATAAAGGAGCCGCCATCAGGAATATTCATAAGACCGTAAACAGATGATAGATGGTAAGAAAAATACACTTGAGAGTAATAAACTTTAGACATGTAAGAAGCGAACGACCCAAAACCAGTGCCAAGCGGAAAATAATCAAAAGCTATCTGCAAGGATGTGGTCCCAAGCAAGTCACGTGCAGTTTCATTTCCAGCGAAGTAATACTCAACTATTTGACCCCAAGCAATGAACACAGCAATGACGCATAAGCAAATCAAATTCCATTTTGAAATAGATTTACGCCGGACTAGCACAACATAAAACAGAGCAATGGCAAAGATGGCAGCTGCCATTGCTTTATATCGAAATGTGCAAAATACATTTAATGCAGCAAAAAAACCCATGCGTAAGTTCCTACGCCAAGGTTTCTCGTCAAATATAATCCGATTGCGAGAAGAATAATTTGCGCTCCGGCAAGGTATTCAGAATGAGAAAAAAACAATTTTGGTATCGCTATACCAAATCTGATCTCTTGACCAGGAAACCAGTTAAAAAATAAATTTAGAAGCAATAATCCCGTCAGGCAGTATGTCAAAAAACGAACAATGATGATCATCTTTTCTCGATGAACGGAAACAAAGTCGTTACTTGCTGCAAGCCCAAATGCCATGGCCAGATAGAATTTTAAATTTAGGAATGTATCTCCTATGCATGCTAGTATTGGCTGGGTTGAATATAGACATGAACTCATCAAACCAGCAGTTACATATAGAACAATGAGCCACCATATTCCTAAAAACACTTTGCTGCGTCGAGATAATAAATAATACAATCCCCCAAACAGTGCAAAAACTTCGTCATAATATCCAAATATCGGAAAGCACTGTTGGATTGGATCTTCAAACACCAACAGAAAAATACTAAGCCATAATAGGTATTGATATAAATTTCCGTAATTTTGTGGCTTCTTGGCCTTTTCAATCGAGGTCATTCATCATCCCTGCTGCCATATTGAATGCATGAATCTGTTTCTTTGTACAGATTTAGTATTTGTTCAATTGAATGTTTGGAATTGAATCGATCGGCAACAACTTTTCTTCCAGCATCGCCTATTTCTTTACGAAGCTCAGAATCGAACAACAACTTATTAATTAAAAGAGCGAGGTTATTGACATCGTCGACTTTGATAAGGAATCCATTAGTGCCGCTTTCAATGAGCCGTGGTACTCCGCCGACGGCTGTGGCAATGGTGGGTATACCGTGAGACATTGCCTCGAGAACGCTCATGGGCATACCTTCATTCTTAGAGGGAAGGCAGTACACCGCGGCCCGCTCGAACAGGGCTTCGCGTTCGCCACCGGTGACCCAGCCGCAAAACTCGCAGCGGTCAGCAATGCCTAGCTCCTCAGCGAGCGCTTTGTTCTTCTCGATTTCACCGTCTCCGCCAAAGACAATTTTAGTCTCCGAGAAACGCGACAGGACTTCTCTTGACGCGCGCAAGAGAACATCCGGGCTCTTGCGCGCGTCAAGACGTCCTAAAAACAGGACGTCTTGACGCGAACAAGGTGAGCACGGCAGCGCAGGCACTTTAACACCGTTATGGACAACGTCAATCTTTTCAGAGTCACAAACGTTTTCTGCAAAGTAGTCACGCCACTCTTCCGACAAAACCACAACTCGGTCGGCGATGCCAAAGGTCTCCCTTACGTCACGACGGTAGGCGTCTCCACCCTCTTCAAAAGCCTTCTTAAACTCCCCGTCGTGATCGTGCAGTATTACGTACTTGCCTGCTTTATGTGCCATACGGGCCATAATTGACTTACGTTTGTAGGACCCACGGGCACTAATGTGTAGGTGAATGATGTCATAGGAAGACATAACCCTCACATAGCGCGCTAGCGCCCGCGTAAATGCGAGAGACTTACCGAATTTTGAGGAACCGACCCCCGTCCCCAGGTACTCGAAGGCGTCGCATGCCTCAGGGAGACCTCCATCAAGATAGCCCCGTACGACGGAGACAATCCCGCCATGCAGAGAAAGGTCGGGGCCGACCATCAGAACTTTCGCGTTCACTCTATTATCAACTGAAACCATCGTCATCCTTAAGCCGCGAACCTAGGCAGCGAGCGGGAACCCCCCCCCAAATTGAAAACTCAGGCTCCACATCTTTGGTCAAGACGGCGCCAGCGGCAATTACGCAGTGATCAGAGATGTGGACACCCTTGAGGATCGTTACGCCACAGCCCATCCACACGTCGTTACCGATAACGACATCTTGGTCGTTATCGGGAGTCTTCTCCTCATCTGTAAGTTCCATCATGGGACGATCGAGAATATCCGTGCGGTGGTCACCTGTAACCACGGTTAAGTTAGGTCCGCTCATGACATAGTCGCCGATGCGAATTTTCGCTCGGGTCGTGAGCAGCGTTGTTCCGGGACCCAGGTACACGTCGTGACCCATGTAGATATTTCCCGCTCCGGAGATCTCGCTGCGGCGGCCGAGTGTCACGTTCTCGCCGCATGAAGCAAAGGAGCGTCGTAGCGAGGGCATAAGAAGTAGCTTGTTATAAGCGCGGGAGACTCCGTCGAGGATCCTATAGGCGAAATCCATTATTAAGCTTTCCTCCACACCATCTTGTCCACGACGCCGGTGTAGCTCTGGATGATCTTGACCACCTTGGTGGACACGGTCTCGTCGGCGTAGTCGGGAACGGGCGCCTCGGGCAGCGACCCCTCCGCATCGAGCTCAACGGCAGTGTGGACGGCCTGCAGCAGGCCCTTCTCGGAGATGCCGGCCAGCGTGAAGCAGGCCTTGTCCAAGGCCTCGGGGCGCTCGGTGGAGGTGCGGATGCACACCGCCGGGAACGGGCGCCCGATAGACGCGAAGAAGCTGGACTCCTCGGGCAGGGTGCCGGAGTCCGACACCACCGCGAAGGCGTTCATCTGCAGGCAATTGTAGTCATGGAAGCCCATGGGCTCGTGCATGCGCACGCGCGGGTCCAGCTTGAAGCCGGTGGCCTCCAGGCGCTTGCGGGAACGCGGGTGGCAGGAGTACAGGATCGGCATGTCGTATTTCTCCGCGAGCGCGTTGATGGCGGTGAACAGGCTCGTGAAGTTCGCCTCGGTGTCGATGTTCTCCTCGCGGTGGGCGGACAGCAGCATGTAGTGCTTGGACTCAAGGCCGAGCTCGGTGAGGATGTCGGAGGCCTCGATCTTATCAAGATTTGCGCGCAGGACCTCCGCCATGGGCGAGCCCGTGACATAGGTGCGCTCGGGGGCGCAGCCGGTGTCCTTGAGGTAGCGGCGTGCGTGCTCGGAGTAGGCCAGGTTGACGTCGGAGATCACGTCGACGATGCGGCGGTTGGTCTCCTCGGGCAGGCACTCGTCCTTGCAGCGGTTGCCCGCCTCCATGTGGAAGATGGGGATGTGCAGGCGCTTGGCCGCGATGGCTGACAGGCAGCTGTTGGTGTCGCCTAGGATGAGGAGCGCGTCGGGCTTCACCTCAACCATCAGCTTGTAGCTCGCGGCGATGATGTTGCCCACGGTCTCACCCAGGTCGGCTCCCACGGCGTCCAGGTAGACGTCGGGGTCGGCAAGCTCCAGGTCGCGGAAGAAGATGCCGTTGAGCGTGTAATCGTAGTTCTGCCCGGTGTGCGCCAGCAGGCAGTCGAAGTGGCGGCGGCACTTCTTGATGACCTCGGACAGGCGGATGACCTCGGGACGCGTGCCCACGATGATCAGCAGCTTCAGGCGGCCGTCGTCCTTGAATGCAATTTCGGAACAGTCCTTGCGCATGCGGCTAGACCTCCTCGTAGTAGGTATCTGGGTTCTCGGGGTCGAAGGGCTCGTTGGTCCACATGACCGTCACGAGGTCCTCCGTGTCGGACAGGTTGGTGATGGAGTGCGTGTAGCCGGGGATCATCTCCACGGCGCGCATGTCCGTGCCGGAAACGACGTACTCGTCGACGGGGAACGGGTTGCCCTCGGCGTCCTCCCCCACCTTCCTCAGTCTGATGGACGCGGTGCCGGAGACCACCAGGAACCTCTCCCACTTGCTCATGTGCCAGTGGTTGCCCTTGGTGATGCCGGGCCTCGAGACGTTGATGGAGACCTGGCCGCGCTCGGGCGTGCGCAGGAACTCGGTGAACGATCCGCGCGCGTCCGTGTTGGGCTTCAGGCTGTAGGCGAAATGCCCGGGCTCGTAGTAGGACAGGAACGTGCTCCAGAGCTTCTTGGAGAAGGAGCCCTCGGAAAGGTCCGGCACCGAAAGCGTCTCGCGGCTGTCGCGGAAGCACCCCAGCAGGTAGACGATCTCGCCCAGGGTCTTCATGTCGGTCTGCGGGACGTAGCAGAACCCGTCGCCCTCGACGCGCTCCAGCCCCTCGTAGCCGCAGCGATGCTCGTTTCCGAGCAGGGCGCCCAGCATCTCGTCCACCAAGTCGTCGATGTAGAGGAGCTCGAGCTCGACATTGGGGTCGTTCACGGTGTAGGGGCGGCCGTTGGCGATGGCGTCGCAGAAGGTCGCGACGGCGGAGTTGTAGCGCGGGCGGCACCACTTGCCGTAGAGGTTGGGGAAGCGGTAGATGAGCACCGGGGCGCCGGTCCTCTCCGAGTACTCGCGGAACAGGCCCTCCCCCGCCAGCTTCGACTCGCCGTAGACCGATCCCTCGAAGCGCCCCGAGAGGCTCGCCTGCGCGGAGCTGGAGAGCATGACGGGACACGTGTTGCCGTGGCGCTCGAGGGTGTCCAACAGCGTGGAGGCGAACCCGAAGTTGCCCTCCATGAACTCCGCCTGGTCCTCGGGGCGGTTGACGCCGGCGAGGTTGAAGACGAAGTCCGCGCGGGAGCAGTAGTCCTCCAGCTCCCCGGGCGTCGACTCGATGTCGTACTCCATGACCTCGAGCGGGAGCAGGCTCGCGTATCTCTCACGGCGGTCCTTGCCGTCCCTTATGTTCTTCAGCGCGCAGCAGAGGTTCCTCCCCACGAAGCCCCCGGCGCCGGTGACGAGGACGCGCACCCTACTGCACCGCCTCGTGCTCGCGGCCCTCCAGGGCAAGCTGCACGTACTCGGCGGTCTTGATCTTGGCGATGGTGCCCTCCACGTCGAGCCTCTCGGTGTTATGGGAGGTGTAGGACTCGTCGGCCTGGGTCTCCACCTCGCCGTCAACGACGAACTTGTCGTAGTTCAGGTCGCGCGAGTCGCAGGCGACGCGGTAGTAGCCGCCCATGTCCTCGGCGCGCAGGCGCTCCTCACGGGTCATGAGGGTCTCGAAGAGCTTCTCGCCGTGGCGGGTGCCGATCACCTGGGTGCCCACGCGGCCGAAGACCTCCTGGACGGCCTCGGCGAGGTCGCCGATGGTGGAGGCAGGGGCCTTCTGGATGAACAGGTCGCCGGGGTTGGCGTGCTCGAAGGCGAACTGCACCAGGTCGACGGCCTCGTCAAGGTTCATCAGGAAGCGGGTCATGTTGGGGTCGGTCACGGTAAGCGGCTCGCCCTTGCGGATGCGGTCGATGAACAGCGGGATGACGCTGCCGCGCGAGCACATGACGTTGCCGTAGCGGGTGCAGCAGATGGTGGTTCGGCCGGCGCCGTTGCGGGCGTTGGCGTAGATGATGGACTCCATCATGGCCTTGGACTTGCCCATGGCGTTGATGGGGTACGCGGCCTTGTCGGTGGACAGGCACACGACGCGGTCCACGCCTTCGTCGATGGCGGCGTGCAGGACGTTGTCCGTGCCGATGACGTTGGTGCGCACGGCCTCCATGGGGAAGAACTCGCAGGAGGGCACCTGCTTCAAGGCGGCGGCGTGGAAGATGTAGTCCACGCCGTGCATGGCGTCGCGCACCGACTGGGCGTTACGGACGTCGCCGATGAAGAAGCGCACCTTGGAGGCGAGCTCGGGGGACCTCTCCTGCAGGCGGTGGCGCATGTCGTCCTGCTTCTTCTCGTCGCGGGAGAAGATGCGGATCTCGGCCAGGTCGGTGTCCATGAAGTGCTTGAGCACGGTGTTGCCGAACGAGCCGGTGCCGCCCGTGATCATGAGGGTCTTGTCTTTGAATGCGGTGGTGGGTTTCATCTACTTGCCTTCCTTGCGTTTAGCACCCGTGAACTGGTAAAAGAGAAATTTGGTATTAGTAACGAGATATCGTTTGAATAGTCGCTTCGGCTCCTGCATCAGGCGGTATAGCCACTCGAGACTTAGGTTCTGCATCCAAATCGGTGCCTCCGGCACCACGCCGGCGAGGACCTTGAAGGCTCCCCCTACGCCGATCATCAGTGGCTGAGGGCCGCCTTTAAGCTCATGCATGAGGACTTCCTGGCGCGGAGCGCCAAGTGCAATCCATGCAAAGTCGGCGCCAGAATCGGCAATGCGTCGTGAAAGGTCTCGTTTCTCGCCATCGGAAAGCGGACGAAAGACGGAAGGCTCCATGCCAGCAATTTCCAAGCCTGGATACTCTTCCTGAAGCGATTCCTTGAGCGCCTCGAGGTTTTTCTGTTCGGTGCCGTAGAAGTAATGGCTCCATCCGTGCTGAGCGGAAATACTGAAAATCTCGCGCATCAGATCCGGACCGGTCACGCGCCCCATCGACGTGACCGTCTCTCGGCCGACAACCGATAGGGGCTTCCCATCGGGAACGGACATAACGGACTCAGCCTGACAGGACCAGTAGCTGGGATCGTCATGGGCCATGACCGACGTATGGGCGTTAGAGACGCAGATATACTCACCATGCAGATTGTCGATATTATGAGTAATGAAATCGACGCATTCAGACATATTGGTGCCCGTGATCGGGACATCGATCACGGGCACACGGTTTAATTCGGGATAATGATGATAGGACTTAAGCACTAAAACGCACCCTTTCCCGTGATTACTTCAATAACGGTGAGGGCGATAATCCTTAAGTCGGTGAGAATGCCACGCCTCGCAATGTACTCAAGATCTCGCTGGACCATACCGTCGAAACCAGTTGAGTTTCGATCGGTAACCTGCCACCAGCCGGTGATGCCGGGCTTGACGGCCAGACGCTGCAGGTCGAATTCTGTGTACTCGGCCACCTCGTTAGGCAGCGGCGGGCGCGGGCCCACGACGGACATCTGCCCCAGGAACACGTTTAGGAACTGCGGGAACTCGTCGATGGAGTGCTTGCGGATGAACCTGCCGATCCTGGTGACGCGGGGGTCCTCCCTCATCTTGAACATGGCACCGGCGATCTCGTTCTGCTCCTTGAGCTCGGCGAGGCGCTCGTCGGCATCCTTGTACATGGAGCGGAACTTCCACATGCGGAAGGTGGACAGGCTGCCGTCGCGGTGGGTCTGGCCCACGCGGATCTGACTGTAGAAGGGGTTGCCCTCGCTCTCCAGGCGGATGGCGGCGGCCAAAATCAGGCTCGGAATGGCGATGACAGCCAGCACGCAGCCGCTGAACACGATGTCGAATGTGCGCTTCACAGCCCTATAGACAAGGCGCGAGCGATCCCAGTCCATGATGGATTGCATGGCCTTGTAGCGGCAGGCGCTCTCGCGCCGGTCCATGGCCTGGGCAATCAGCACCGCCCCCGCGGGCGCATCCGTTGCATACTTTGTTTTATCCGACACGTTCTCTTCCAAGACTTCGTCCCCAGATTGGGGATCCTCACTGTTTTGCTAGACAATCGCCCGCAGCTAGGCGATCGCCTTTTTGAGGTTTCGCATTACGCGCTGCTCGGCTGAAAGCACGGCAAGCCCAACGCGCGTTGTTACGCGTCGGCCGCACAGGTCGAGCTCCAAATAAGCAGTGCTCTTGCGTCTGTTAATGGTTTTGATAAGGCCTTCGTGGCCCAGCAACGGACCTGCCGTCACTACGACCTGGTCACCGTCTTTTAGGGCCTCGCTCATGGACACCACGCGGTCTCCCCTATGCGTAAAGCTACCAATAAGCTGAACCTCTTCTTTTGCCAGCGGCACAAACTGACCATCCTGGGCAAGCACCCGGGCAAAGTCGTCCATGCGTAGCAGATACTGTTGCACGGCTCGAGGATCTGTCGTATCGCAGATAAGATAACCGGGAAAAAGCGGCTTGGTCGTATCGACCCATTCGCCGTGTACCTTGATCTCGGTTTGAAATTGGGGATAAAAGAGCTCCTGCATGGCGCTCGCCGGCACCATGTGCTCGATGCGCTCGCGCATTACGTCTTCGCGACCGTTAATGACCTGGATTACATACCACACGAGCACCACCCCCTTGCTGTCTTACGTGTGGCTCGCGGGGTTTGGGTATGGCTTCGCCAGGGCGCTTGTGCGCGAAGGCGCTCCATATTCAAACCCTGAGCCCAGTTAGACAAGCACGTGGCTCTGCCCCACCGTGAACGGTATATATAAGTGCAGTTGCTAGAGACGCGGACGTGTATCGCAAAATGACCGCGTCCCCAGCTGACTGCGTGCGAACCAGTCAAGCGGGTACAAAACTGGACCGCACGCAAACAGCTGAAGGACTGCTGTGGTTTGCCGTAACAATTCATTGCACTGTCTAATGCAAACTTATAAGTAGCCACAAAAGCAAGTGCAAAATCGCGCATGGCAATCGATATTGGAGCTCGTGGTTTTTCTAACACCGCCGTTACGGCCGGATGCTGATCGACCCTGCGCTTTGCGACTAGCTGGAACCGCGAGCACAGTTGAACTCATGTAACGTTAGGTATCCTAGCACAAGCTGTTAGTGAAACTGATTTGGGCTGCGTTGGACAACATATCGTTCATTTGACGTGCTTAAGGGGGTTGTTTTGGGATGTTGTTCACGTTAGCGCAGGTTATTGGGGTGCTGGCAATAATTGGGAGCGTTCCTGAAGCCCAAATGGAGCAGCGAGCTGCACTGGTAATTGCGTTTGGATAACAAACTAAGTACAGACATGAGAAATAAATTGTGCAACTTTTTGTTGGTGTGGTTATGAGTTTGTGTATCGAGGTGTTTTGGCATGAAAAAGGCCTTCGGGATTCCGAAGGCCTTTGCATTCACGATGGTGGAGACGAGGGGAATCGAACCCCTGACCTCTTGACTGCCAGTCAAGCGCTCTCCCAGCTGAGCTACGCCCCCGTGACGAGGAGATACTATAGGGGAAGTTGGCGCGACGCGCAAGGACTTTTTTGGGGTCAGATTTTAAATACCTATTGATATAGGTAAGCGATGGCGGTGCCAGTGTGGACTTGGATCGTGGCTGTTGACCTGACGACGTTGCTGATGCCGGTGTCGGCTAGTAGACCTAACGAAGCGTGATCTAGTTCCCATTCTAGGCCGTGTTCGCTTACCTTGGTGTTGGGGGCTATGGCGATTATGGAAAAGGTTTTGCCGGTTGCATTCTCAATGGTCCAGGATTCGCCTTCGTGCAGAATGCGGGCCGTTACTTCGTCTTCTGCGATCCAGACGGGGGCATCTTTGTAAGCTGCTAGTAGGCCTAGGACGCTTAGGGCCATGTCCGGACGGCCGCCCGTAGCACAGGTTGCCACAACCTCGGCACCTGGCCAGCGGCGACGGACGGCATCGAGCGCCAGCGCCAGATCGGTATAGTCCTTGTAAGGGTCGTGGCGTTCTACCTCAAAGGCTTCGGCGGCATCGACCAACGCACGGCCCGCGTCGCTCACCGTGTCGGCATCTCCTACATATACGTCGCAGCCAAGCCCCGCGCCCAGCAGTGCATCGAGTCCGCGGTCTACCGCGACAACGTGGTCGCACTCCCCCGCCAGGTGGCACAGCAACTCGGGGCTCGCCACCTCCGGCGAGCCGCAGACCACTAATACCTTGCAAGCCACAGCCCTCGCCTAGCCCTCAAACTCAAGAACGCGGGCCAGGTCTAGGTCCACGTAGCTGTCAATAAAGATGTCGCAGTTGGCGCGAACATGGTCGCGCTCCATGCGGCCGTGCGGGTCATAGATGCCTACACGCTTAAAGCCGGCGGCGCCAGAACTCTTTAGGCCAAAGACGGCGTCCTCAAACACCCATGTGCCCTCAAACTTGTGCCCATGGCGCTCCTCAAGGCGGCGCAGCGCAAGCTCGTATACGTCGGGGAACTGCTTGGAGCGTCCCGCCTCACCCGTGGTGGTCACAAACTCCATGTAGGCATCGAGCCCGGCACCAGCGAGCGCAGACTGCACCAGCTCGGCCGGCGTGGACGTAGCCACGCACATGGCAATGCCCGCCGCCTTCGCCTGCTCCAAAAATGCCAGGAGCCCCTCGCGCGGCGGCACCTTGGAGTACCCATCGATCAGGATGTCGCTCAGCTCGCGATACAGCTCCTCGCCATTCGCTCCAATGCCCCAGGTGTCGTGGTAGGCCTGGCACTCGTCCTCGAGCGACAAATGCTCAAACTGGGCAAAATCGTCGACCGTCACGTCAACTCCGTGGCGATGCAATAACTCGGGCTGGGCATAGGCCCAAACGGGGGTGCTATTAACCAGCGTGCCGTCGCAATCGAAAATAAAAGCGACATTGGGAGCGGCGGTCTGGGACATAAATGTACCTTTCGATGTCAAATGGTAAACAACCTGCTAAAAACGTTTTACCAAACGTCAAACCAACAATCAAAAAACCCTTATTGGTAAAACTGTCAAGAGTTTTACCATCGCAATTCTGCCAGTGGTCTAAACATGGCGCTTACCGATTAAACGCCGCCCAAAAACCACTTTCCTTCATAAAAGTAACGTACAGGTGTTATCGTAGTTTCTGCCGAAAGTTCCACCGAGCACGCGAGGTGGAACGAATCATAGAACTATCGCCGTCCCTTCGATTCGTGCAGCCTTGGACCTTTCGCATCTAGTCACCAAGGCAACACGCTGCCGCGTCATGATGGGATCAAACGTGAGCGATACAAAGCTAAAGCCAACGGCTAAAAAGCCCGCAACCCGTAAAGCCGCCCCGCACGCACCGGAGCTCACCAAGGACGATGTCTATCTATTTGGCATCGGCACGTGGGAGCGCAGCTGGGAAAAGATGGGCGCGCACCCCGACACGCAGAACCGTACGCGCGGCTGGCGCTTTTGCGTTTGGGCGCCCGATGTAAAGAGCGTGCATGTCATTGGCGAATTTAACGACTGGAACGAAGAAGCCAACCCGCTGGTGCCAGTGCATACGAGCGCTATTTGGGAAGGCTTTATTCCTGGCGCCGAGCAGGGCCAGCTCTATAAATACCTCATCGAGACCAACGAGGGTGAG
The DNA here is from genome assembly GCF_003475665.1 of Collinsella sp. AF29-7AC. Lineage (NCBI taxonomy): Bacteria > Bacillati > Actinomycetota > Coriobacteriia > Coriobacteriales > Coriobacteriaceae > Collinsella > Collinsella sp. AF29-7AC. The sequence continues at coordinate 93,414 of NZ_QRQX01000005.1, read as the reverse complement.
AAGCTCTACAAGGCCGATCCGTATGCCTTTAAGGCCGAGTGCCCTCCGGGCACCGCAAGCGTGCTGTGGACTCTCGACGGCTATAAGTGGAACGACGCCGCATGGCTCAAGCGCCGCGCCGGCCACAACCACATGTCGCAGCCGCTGAACATCTACGAGGTGCATATTGGCTCGTGGAAGCGCCACGGCGACGCACCACAGGGCGAGCCGGATGAGTACGGCAACTACCCCGGTCCCATGGATCCCTTCCCCGCGCAGCGCGGCGAGTTCTATACCTACGACGACCTGTCGGTGGAGCTCGTGGACTACGTGCGCGACATGGGCTACACGCATATCGAGGTCATGCCTCTTATGGAGCATCCCTTCGATGGCTCCTGGGGCTACCAGACGACCGGCTACTACGCTGCCACGTCGCGCTACGGCAACCCGCAGCAGCTCATGCACTTTATCGATGCGTGCCACGAGGCGGGCATTGGCGTGATCATGGACTGGGTGCCCGGCGGTTTTTGCGCCGACGCCCACGGCCTTGCCACCTTTAACGGCCACATGCTGTTTGAGCACGAGATTCATCCCAACTGGGGCACGCACAAGTTCGATTTCGCTCGCGGCGAGGTACGCTCCTTCCTGGTCTCCAACGTACTGTACTGGCTCGAGAACTTCCACGTGGACGGCATTCGCATGGACGGCGTGTCCAGCATGCTGTACCTCAACTTTGGCATCGACGATCCTGGCCAAAAGAAGTTCAACAAGTACGGTACCGAGGAGGATCTGGACGCCAGCGCGTTTATCCGCCAGGTCAACTGCGCCGTGGAGGCACACTACCCCGACGTGATGATGATGGCCGAGGAGTCCACCGCGTGGCCGCTCGTGACCTATCCGCCGCAAGACGGCGGCCTGGGCTTCCACTACAAGTGGGACATGGGCTGGATGAACGACACCCTGCACTACATGCAGACCGATTTTCCGTGGCGCCCCGGCAACCATGGCCTGCTCACGTTCTCCATCATGTATGCCTTTACCGAGAACTTCATTTGCCCGTTGAGCCACGACGAGGTCGTACACGGCAAGTGCTCGCTCATCGGTCGCATGCCGGGCGACTGGTGGCGCCAGTTTGCCGGCCTGCGCACGCTGGCCTTCTACCAGATGACGCATCCCGGTGCCAAGCTCAACTTTATGGGCAACGAGATCGGCCAGTTTATTGAGTGGCGCTACTACGAGTCCATCCAGTGGTTCCTGACCGAGGAGTACGAGACCCACCGTCATCATCAGGCGTTTATCAAGGCGCTCAACCACCTGTACACCGCCGAGCCCGCTCTGTATGAGCGCGGCTACACCGACGACGGCTTTACCTGGATCGATGCGGACAACTCCAAGCAGTCCATCGTGAGCTTTGTGCGCCAGGGCGAGGACGTCGATGACGACCTGGTGATCCTGATCAACTTTGACCCGGCGAGCTACGAGAGCTTCCGCGTGGGCGTGCCGCGCGAGGGTGACTGGGAGGTCATCTTTGATTCCGACCGTCCCGAGTTTGGCGGCAGCGGCTATGCCGGCGAGGAGCCCTACACCTGCTCGAGCGAGCCTTATCCCTGGAACGGGCAAATGGACTCCATCGAAATCAAGGTGCCCGGCCTGGCAGGCGTGGTGCTCAAGCGCCGCGGTCCCAGCAGCTACAAGCCGCCGGTGGTCGAGGAGCCCAAGAAGGCGACGCGCAAGCGCACGTCCTCGGTAAAGCCCAAGGCCGCGGCTGCTAAGAAGGCGCCGGCCAAGGCGAAGGCCACGACGACCAAGGCCAAGGCTGCCGCAAAGCCCGCTGCTAAGGCTACCGCAGCCAAGAAACCGGCTGCCAAAAAGGCCGCTACCAAGGCCAAGTCTGCTTCTGTTAAGCCGTCTGCCAAGGATGCGTAACAAAACCGTTACAGCTGTAATTAACCGCCCCGCGGGGGCGTAGGATACATGTCATAACCGTTCCGGGAGAAACATCCCCGGGGGAAAGGAACGTATGAATAAGATCTTCGACAACAAGCAGGAGTTTACCGAGCTCTATCGCGATGCCGTCATGAGCATCAGCGGCAAGAGCGTCGAGGCCGCCAGCGACCTCGACCGCTTTAACGCCCTGGCCAAGCTCGTGGCCGAGAAGGCGCGCACCGTTGCCACCAAGAGTGACGCCCGCGTCACCGCCGAGGGCAAAAAGCGCGTGTACTACTTCTCGATCGAGTTTTTGATCGGCCGCCTGCTCGACAACTACCTGCTCAACTTTGGCGTGCGCGACATGGTCGCCGAGGCGCTCGACGACATGGGCTTTGATCTGTCCGTCATCGAGAACCAGGAGCCCGATCCGGCGCTGGGCAACGGTGGCTTGGGCCGCCTGGCCGCATGCTTCCTGGATTCCATGGCAGCCGAGGGCATCGCCGGCTACGGCAACGGCATGCGCTACCGTTACGGTCTGTTTAAGCAGGAGATCGTCAACGGCAGCCAGGTCGAGGCCACCGACGAGTGGCTCACCCACGGCTATCCCTGGGAGGTCCGTCGTCAGGATAAGGCCGTGACCATCAAGTTTGGTGGCCATGTTGAGGGCTTTGAGGAGAACGGCCGCACGTTCTACCGCACGGTGGACACACAGGACATCCTGGCTGTCCCCTACGACATCCCCGTTGTGGGCTATGCCGGCGAGACCGTCAACAAGCTGCGCGTCTGGGCCGCTGAGCCAGTCGAGGAGCACTTTGATCTGGAGGCCTTCAACCGCGGCGACTATGCCCTGGCAGACGCCGAGCGCGCCGAGGCCGAGGCCATCAGCGCCATCCTCTACCCCAATGACGCCGGCGAGCACGGCCGTCTGCTACGCCTGAAGCAGGAGTACCTGTTTGTCTCGGCCGGCATCTACAGCCTGCTCGACACCTTTGAGAAGGAGCACGGCGCTAACTGGGAGCTGCTGCCGCAGTTTGTGGCCATCCACACCAACGATACCCACCCCGCCATGTGCGGCCCCGAGCTCATGCGTATCCTCATCGACGAGAAGAAGCTCGAGTGGAATGACGCCTGGAACATCGTGACGCAGGTCGTGAGCTACACCAACCACACCATCCTGCCCGAGGCTCTGGAGAAGTGGCCTATCGGCACGTTCTCCAAGCTCCTCCCCCGCGTGTACCAGATCATCGACGAGATCAGCCGTCGTTGGCACGAGTCGTTCGACACCACGAAGGAGGGCTGGCAGGAGCGTCTGCGCCAGACCGCCATCCTGTGGGACGGCGAGATTCGCATGGCCAACCTGTCTGTGATCTGCAGCCACAGCGTCAACGGCGTGGCCAAGATCCATTCCGACATCATCAAGAACATCGTGCTCAAGGACTTCTATGCCCTGACGCCCGAAAAGTTCAACAACAAGACCAACGGCATCTCGCACCGTCGCTTCTTTGCCGAGGCCAACCCCACCTATGCCAAGCTCGTGACCGAGGCCATTGGTGACGGCTGGCTTAAGGACGCCTTTGAGCTGGAGAAACTCAAGGAGTTTAAGGACGACACCGAGTTCCTGAAGGCCGTGGGTGCCTCCAAGCGCGCCAACAAGGAGCGTCTGGCCGCCTACGTTAAGGCCGAGACCGGTCTGGTTATCGACCCCAACACCGTCTTCGACGTTCAGGTGAAGCGCTTCCACGCTTACAAGCGCCAGCTCATGAACATCATGAAGGTGATGGATATCTACAACCGTCGCATCGCCGATCCTAACTTCCACGTGACGCCGACGACCTTCATCTTTAGCGGCAAGGCCGCCTCGAGCTACACCTTTGCCAAGGAGACCATCCGCCTCATTAACTCCGTGGCTGACGTCATCAACAACGATGCCCGTGTGAACGAGGTCATGAAGGTCTGCTTTATCCCCAACTTCCGCGTGAGCAACGCCCAGCTCATCTACCCCGCCGCCGAGATCTCGGAGCAGATCTCCACGGCCGGCAAGGAGGCCTCGGGCACATCCAACATGAAGCTCATGATGAACGGCGCCATTACGCTGGGCACCCTCGACGGCGCCAACATCGAGATCGCCGATCTGGCCGGCCGCGAGAACGAGGCCATCTTTGGCCTGACCGCCCCCGAGGTCGAGCAGCTCTGGGCATCCAACAGCTACTTTGCGTGGGATACCCTCAACGGCGACCGCGAGCGCCTGGGCCGCGTGATGGACGAGCTCAAGGACAACACGTTTGCGGGTCTTTCGGGCAACTTCGAGAGCATCTACAACGAGCTCATGAACAACAACGACCCCGACCTGGTCATGGCTGACTTCCGTAGCTACGTGGATGCATGGGAGAACCTCACGGGCAGCTACGGCGACCAGGAGACCTGGAACCGCAAGGCCCTGCTCAACACCGCCTCGAGTGGCTGGTTCTCGTCCGACCGCACCATTCGCGAGTATCGCGACGAGATCTGGCACGCATAAAGCGCGCGAGCTCCCTTTGCCGCACGGCATTACTCGACGGGCGTGACAGTGCGCCGCGCCCGTCGCTAATGGGTTAGGAACATCGATGACAGAAGGAGAAATCGATGAGTAAGAAAGAATGCATCGCGATGCTCCTCGCAGGAGGACAGGGCAGCCGATTGGGGGCACTCACCCAAAAGATCGCCAAGCCGGCGGTTAGCTTTGGTGGCAAGTTCCGCATTATCGACTTTTCGCTGTCCAACTGCTCCAACTCGGGCATCGACACGGTGGGCGTTCTGACGCAGTACCGTCCCTACCTGCTGCATGCCTACGTGGGCTCCGGCGAGGCGTGGGATCTGGACAGCCGCGACGGCGGCGTGTCGATCCTGCCGCCGTACGAGACGCAGACCGGCGGCGCCTGGTATGCGGGCACGGCCGACGCCATTACGCAGAACCTCGACTACATCAAGGCCAACGACCCCAAGTACGTCCTGATTCTTTCGGGCGATCACCTGTATCGCATGGACTACCGCAAGATGCTCAAGACGCACATTGAGAACAACGCCGACCTCACGGTGAGCGTTATGCCCGTGCCGTGGGAGGAGGCCAGCCGCTTTGGCATCCTGACCACCGACCCCGAGGACGGCCGCATCACCAAGTTCACCGAGAAGCCCGAGAAGCCCGATTCGAACCTCGCGTCCATGGGCATCTACATCTTCTCGGCCGACGTGCTGATCGAGGCACTCGAGGAGGATGCTCTGGACCAGCGCTCGAGCCACGACTTTGGCAAGGACATTATCCCCAAGCTGCTCGGCGAGAACAAGCGCCTGTACAGCTACGAGTTCCACGGATTTTGGAAGGACGTCGGCACCATCGCCAGCTTCCACGAGACCTCGATGGACCTGTTGGGCAACAACCCCGAGTTCGATCTGTTTGACAAGAACTTCCCCATCATGTCCAACATCACCACGCGTCCGCCGCACTACATTGGCCCGGACGGCCGTCTGGACGACTGCTTGGTCTCCAACGGCTGCAAGATCTACGGCACCGCTCGCCACTCGATCCTTTCGACCGATGTCATCATCGAAGAACGCGCCGTGGTCGAGGACTCCGTGCTGCTGCCGGGTGCGCACGTTAAGAGCGGCGCGCACATCTGCCGCGCTATTTTGGGCGAGAACTCCACGGTCGAAGAGGGCGTGAAGCTCGGCTCTGTCGATACCACCAAGGATACGGCCGTCGTTGGAAATGACGTCGTTATCGGGAAGGGGGAATGATCCGATGATCAATCGCAAGGCCATCGGTTATATCACCGCTAACTACTCTTCGTCCTACGGCAGTGTCCTGCTCAAGGACCGCCCCATCGCGTCCGTTCCGTTTTTGGGCCGCTACCGCCTGATCGACTTCCCGCTGTCCAACATGATGAATGCCGGCATTAAGACCGTCGGCGTCGTCATGCCGGGCAACTACCGCTCGCTGATCGACCACGTGGGCTCTGGCAAGGACTGGGGCCTGGACCGCAAGAAGGGCGGCCTGTTCATGGTGCCCGGCAACGCGTATGGCACCACCAAGGGCGGCATGCGCTTCCTGCTGCGCGACATCATCTCCAACAAGACGCTGTTCCAGCGCTCGGAGAAGCCCTATGTCGTGATGATGGGCACCAACATCATCTTTAACATGGACCTCAACACCATCATCGAGGCGCACGAGAACTCTGGCGCCCAGATGACCGTGGTGTACTGCAAGGCCACGCGCAACGTCGATGACGAGACCAAGCTCGAGATTAACGAGAACGGCCGCCTGACGGGCGTGAGCGCCGGCGTCGTGTACGGCGACAACGCCTCCATGGACTGCTGCATCGTCAACCGCGAGACGCTGCTCGAGATCATCGACCACTACCAGGCCGCCGACTATCTGGACCTGCTCGAGGCACTCCAGGGCGACTTTGGCAACATCGACGTGTGCAGCTACGAGTACAAGGGCGAGGTCGTGGGCGTGTTTAGCGAGAAGTCGCTGTATCGCCGCAGCATGGACCTGCTCGACCAGACCGTCGCCGACCAGCTCTTTGACCCCGAGCGTCCGATCCTGACCAAGGCTCACGACGTGCCGCCTTCGCGCTATGCGACCGGCAGCCACGCGTGCAACTCGATCATCTCGGCCGGCTGTATCATCAAGGGCACCGTGCGCAACTCAATCCTGTCACGCGGCGTCGTGGTCGAGGAAGGAGCTTCGGTGACCAACTCGATCATCAACCAGAGCTGCATCATCAAGAGCGGCGCCCGCGTTGAGAACGCCATTCTGGACAAGAACAACGTGGTCCCCACCAACACCGAGCTTCGCGGCACGCCCGAGAACATCCTGGTGCTGGGCAAGGCTCCGTTAACTTCCGACACCACCATCGTACGTTAACGTTGGCACCGCAACATCGCTCGTAACATGTAGAATAGCCGCCCGGTTAGCGCCAGGCGGCTATTCTCGAATTGCAACATGGGAGACAATATGGCAGATTCCAGCAAAAAGATGCAGATCGTGTTTGCCTCGGCCGAGTGCGCACCGTTTGTAAAGACCGGTGGCCTGGGCGACGTGGCGGGCTCGCTGCCCGCGGCGCTTGTGCGCGCCGGCGCCGAGGTCATCGTCATGGTGCCCAAGTACGCCACCATCAAGGACGAGTACAAGGCGCAGATGGAGCACTTCTCCGACTTTTACGTGAGCCTGGGCTGGCGCAACGAGTACTGCGGTCTCGAGAAGCTCGAGCACGACGGCGTCACCTATATGTTCATCGACAACGAGCGCTACTTTGCGCGCGACTATCCGTACGGCTTCTTTGATGACGGCGAGCGCTTTGCGTTCTTCTCCAAGGCCATCACCGAGAGTCTGCAGCACTTGCCGGCCGGTTTTGAGTGCGACATCCTGCACTGCAACGACTGGCAGACGGCACTGGCGCCCGTGTTCTTGCGCGAGTTCTACCAGGGCCTGCCGCTGTACGACCGCGTCAAGACCGTGTTCTCTATCCACAACGTGGCGTTCCAGGGCCAGTTTAGCGACACCGTGATGGAGGACATCCTGGGCGTGGCGCATATTCCGGCGGCCGCCTCGCAGCTGCGTTGCGACGCCTGCAGCATCAACTACATGCTGGGCGCGCTGCGCTATGCCGATGCCATCACCACGGTGAGCCCCACCTATGCCAACGAGATCCAGACGCCCGAATTTGGCGAGGGCCTGGACGGCGTGCTGCGCGAGCGCTCCTATGCGCTGCAGGGCATCCTCAACGGCATTGACGTGGCGGGCTTTGACCCGGCGACCGACAAGCGCATTGCCGCCAACTACACCGTGGAGGACCGTTCCGGCAAGGCCGTGTGCAAGGCCAAGCTGCAGGAAGAACTGGGGCTCGAGGTTCGCGACGACCGCCCGCTTATGGTCATGGTCACGCGTCTGACGCGCCAGAAGGGCTTGGATCTGGTCATGTACGCGCTCGATCGCATTTTGGCAGGCGGCGTGCAGGTGGCCGTGCTTGGCACTGGCGACCGCGACAACGAGGATGGACTGCGATACTTCCAGGACAAGTACCCCGGCACTATGGCCGCACGCATCGAGTTCGATCCTGCGCTGTCGCAGCGTATGTATGCCGCAGCCGACATGTTCCTGATGCCTTCGAAGTTTGAGCCCTGCGGCCTGTCGCAGATCATCGCCATGCGCTACGGCACCCTGCCGATTGTTCGTGAGACCGGCGGTCTGAAGGACACGGTGATCCCGTATAACGAGTTTACCGGCGAGGGCACGGGCTTCTCGTTTAGTAACTTTAACGGCGACGAGATGGGCGACGCCGTGTTCCGCGCGGCGCGTCTGTTCTGGGATAACCGCGACGCCTGGAACCAGCTGGTAACGCAGGCCATGAGCCAGGACTTTAGCTGGACGCGCTCGGCCGACAAGTATCTGGACCTGTACTTCTTTATGCATCCGGAGATTGAGCGGCCGGCGGCTGTTGTCGACGAGCCTGTGGTTGTGGCTGAACCGGTGGCCGCCGAGGAGCCCAAGGCCGAGGAGAAGCCTGTTGAGGCTGAGCCCGCAAAGGCCAATCCTGAGGTGAAGGTCGAGGCTACTCCCGAGCCCGAGCCTGAGGTGAAGCCCGCTGCGAAGCCTGCGGCCAAGAAGACCACGACTCGTAAGACGACGGCCAAGAAGGCCACAGCGGCCAAGGCGACGGCAACCAAGACCACCGCTGTCAAGACAACGACCTCGCGCAAGCGCACCACCGCAGCTGCCAAGAAGGCCGCCGAAGCCGAGGCTGCTCCCGAGGTAAAGGCCGACGCCGTCGAGGCTAAGGCTGCGGCAAAGGCACCGGCAAAGACCGCTGCCAAGAAGACAACCACGACCGCCAAGAAGACTACAGCTACGAAGGCGACGGCTACCAAGGCCGCCGCGACCAAGGCAGCCGCAAAGCCGGCAGCCAAGGTCGAGGAGACGCCTGCAGAGTCCAAGGCGGAGGCAACCGTCGAGGCCAAGCCCGCTGCCAAGACCACCACGCGAAAGCGCACGACGACGGCCAAGAAGACCACGGCAAAGGCTGCCGCTCCTAAGGCAGAGGCTATGCCCGCCGCCGTCAAAGAGGAGACCAAGCCCGAAGCAAAGCCCAAGCCGGCACCGAAGGCCGCTAAGGTCAAGACCGCTCCGAAGGCTACGCCAAAGGTCGAACCCGCCAAGAAGGCCCCGGTCTCCCCCGTCGCCGCGACCGAGGAAAAGGCTCCGACCAAGAAGACCTCCGTCCGCAAGGCAACGGCCACCCGTAAGCGCCGCTAGCATACAGACGATTCAAAACCTCATCAAACCCTAAGCAAGGGGCGCTCCAACCGGGCGCCCCTTCTCTGTAGATAGTGGTAAAACGATTTTCTAGGACAACCGTTCGCCGATGGTAAACGGATGTTGTTTATACAGCCTGTGTACAAAAGATATACTTACAACTTGTGCGTAAAGCCATGGCCCGCAGGCCGTGATTCTATTGAACTGGACCGTATTATGAGATTGATACACAACAGCCGTCTTCCGCAGTTTCGCACTCCGTTTGGCGCTGTGGCCACTGGAACTACCCTTTCGCTCTCCGTGATTCTGGAGGATGCCGACCCCAACCAGGCAACGCTTACGCTGCGCACCTGGGTCGATGAGATCGGTGAGTCTCGGTATCCCATGACGCACGAGGGCGACGGCATTTATACCGTAGAGCTTGAGTGCACCGAGTCCTGTCTTATCTGGTACAGCTTTATCTGCAATATCGAGGGCCAGCCCGAGGTCCGCTTGGGCGCACCGCAGGGTCGCACCGGTGGCGAGGGCGTAACTTACGACTACGCCGAGGTGCCGTCCTTCCAGATTACCGTCTATAAGCACCGCGAAGTGCGTCCCGAGTGGTACGAGCGTGGCATGGTCTACCAGATCTTCCCCGATCGCTACGCCCGAGATGAAAACTGGCGCGAGCGCACGCTGGCCGAGGTCGAAAAACCACGCAACGGAATCCAGCGCCGCATGGTCGAGGACTGGAACGAGCCGCCCGTGTACGAGCGCGCCGAAGACGGCTCCATCAAAACCTGGGACTTCTACGGCGGGTCGCTCAAGGGCATCCAGGAAGACCTGCCTCGCATCGCCGAGCTGGGCTTTACAGCCATCTACCTCAACCCCATTTTTGAAGCCGCGAGCAACCACCGCTACGACACGGCCGACTACACCAAGATCGACCCGATCCTGGGCACCGAGCAGGACTTTACCGAGCTGTGCCAGGCGGCCGAGAAGCTGGGCATCTCCATCATTCTGGACGGCGTCTTTAACCATACGGGTGACGACTCGATCTATTTCAACCGCTACGGCAACTACCCCGGCGTGGGCGCGTGGCAGAGCGAGGATTCGCCATGGCGCGATGCGTTTTATTTCCACGAGGATGGCTCATACGACTGCTGGTGGGGCGTGGGCAACATGCCCGCCATCAATGAGAGCTCTGAGCTGGTACGCGAGCGGCTCCTGGGCAAGGACGGCGTGATCCGTAAATGGCTACGTGCCGGCGCTCATGGCTGGCGCCTAGACGTGGCCGACGAGCTTTCCGATGACTTCCTGGCCGAGATCAAAAAGGCCGTGCTCGCCGAGAAGCCTGATGCACTGTTGCTCGGCGAAGTCTGGGAAGACGCCTCCAACAAGATCAGCTACGGCCATCTGCGCCGCTATCTGCAAGGCTCCGAGCTGGACTCTGCTATGGATTACCCCTTCCGCGACATGGTCATCGGCTTTTTGATGGGCTACAAGAACGCCTACCAGGCAGCCGAGGATATCGAAACCCTGCGCGAGAACTATCCCCGTGAGGCCCTGTCCTGCGCACTTAATCTGCTTTCGAGCCACGACCGTCCGCGCATTATCTCGGTGCTCGGCGGCGGCCCCGACGAGTCGCAGCTGCCCGAGTGCGAGCGCAGCAAATGGCGTCTGGACGAGAACTCGATGGGCCTGGCCAAGAGCCGTTTTTGGCTCGCAACGCTCATGCAGATGACGTTCCCGGGCGTGCCTTCGATTTACTATGGCGATGAGTACGGCCTGGAGGGGCTAACCGATCCGGGCAACCGCCGCACCCTGCCGACCAAGGACCAACTGCACGACTTCGACACGCTGGCTATTGTCAAAAACGCCTCCGCCGTACGCCGCGCACTACCGTTTATGATCGACGGCGAGATCAAGGCTTTCGCGCTCAACGACGAGGTGCTGGCATACAACCGCACGGGCAAGGATGGCGAGTCCGCGACGGTTATCATTAATCGTAGTCTGCGCAATTCGCACCGCGTGACGATTCCGGCGCTCGACGAGTGCGCGAGTGATGTGATCAGCGGTCACGAGTGCGAGATCCACAACGGCACGGTCACGCTCGATTTGTATCCGCTGGGCTCGTCGATCATCTATCATCATGCCGAGCAGCGCCTGCAGGAGCCGCTCGATCACGGCGCAGGCGTTGTGTGCCATATCACCTCGGTACCGACCGATGACGGCAAGCCCGGCACGATCGGCGCACCCACGCGTCGCTTTATCGACCATCTGTCGGCTATGGGCATGCGCTACTGGCAGGTCCTGCCTGTCAACCCAACGGACTTCTTCCGCTCCCCTTACGCCGGGCCTTCGGCCTTTGCGGGCAATATTGACCTGCTGCCCGAGAGTCACAAGGAGCTAGCCGCCGACTTTGAGACCTGGAAGGCCCGTGGCGGCGAGGATGCCGATCCGCTGTACACCGCGTTTAAACATCGCAATGCCGATTGGCTCGAGAAGTACTGCGTCTACATGGCCGTCAAAAAGTACTTTGAGGGCGAATCGCGCCACGATTGGCCGGCAGATGTTGCGCGCTACAACGAGCATCTGATCGACGACAAGCGCTTCCACGACGAGGCCGAGCTTCAGGCGTACATGCAGTACCGCTTTGACCTGGCTTGGTGCGAGCTCATGAACTATGCACACAAGAAGGGCATCGAGGTCATCGGCGATATTCCTATGTACGTGTCCGACGATTCGGCAGATGCGTGGAGCGAACCCGAGAACTTCTGGCTGTCCGATACCGGTAAGGCAATCGAGATCTCCGGTGCGCCGCCTGATAACTTTGCGCCCGAGGGCCAGGTGTGGGGCAACCCAACGTTCCGCTGGGACCACATGAAGCAGAACGGCTATAGCTGGTGGATGGATCGCCTACGTCGTGCGTTTTCGCTCTACGACCGCGTGCGCCTGGATCACTTCCTGGGATTCCACAGCTATTTCAGCATTCCCGCGGGCAAGGCATGCGCCGACGGGCGTTGGCTGGCAGGACCGGGCAAAGACCTGTTCCAGACCGCCTATGACGAGCTGGGTCCGCTCAACTTTATCGCCGAGGACCTGGGCTACCTGACGCCCGGCGTTCGCGCCATGGCTTCGACTTGCGGCTTCCCCGGTATGGACGTACTGGAGTTTAGCGATTACGACGTTCGTTGCGGCGTGCACCCTACGCCCGGCAAGATCCTGTACACATCGACTCACGACACGTCGACGCTCGCGGGTTGGTGCACGCGCTCCTTTGCGGGCGGCGACGAGCCGAGCGGTGTTGAGCTGGCAGCCAAGCTGATGAGCGACGCGCTGACAAGCGACGCTCCCCTGGTGATGATGCCGCTGCAGGACGTGCTGGGGCTTGGCGACGACACGCGCATGAACGTACCGGGCGTGGCCACGGGCAACTGGACCTGGCAGGCTGACGAGGCCGACGTTGCGGCCGCTGAGGGCAAAACCGCACAGCTCCTGCGCAACACGCATAGATTCTGGGGCGAAGCGTGATAAAACGCCCGATATAGGGTACAGTTACAGACGTTTGAATTTTTGCGGGCAGAGTAATCTGCCCGCTTTGTGCTGAAAAGGAAGTATTATGGCGCGCTACGATTACAAGTGCTCGAGCTGCGGCAACGTGTTTGAGGTTGAGCATCCCATGTCCGAGACCCCCGAGGTCGTGTGCCCCAACTGCGGCGCTCCGGCCGCCAAGACGTTCTCGGCCAGCGGTATTAAATTTGAGGGCAGCGGCTTCTACAACACCGACCAGCGAAGCGGCGGCTCCAGCACCAGCGCCACCAGCGGCTGCTGCGCCAACTGCCCGCATAACCACTAGAAACCAATCAGCCCCGCGATCAACACCGATCGCGGGGCTGTTTCTTTGTGTCGCAGGTAGCTCTATGAGTTGCGGACCAGGCGGGCGCAAAAGTGGCCGTCGTAGGAGTCGGCGTTTACCGGCACGCTTTGGAAGAGGCCTCGATCGTTCTGGCGTACGGATACGAGCTTCTTGGCCTGCTCGAAATCGGGCAGTTGCAGGATCTGCGCCTCGGAGAGCGGCTCCAGGCTAAAACCGGTACCCTCGGGAGAGTTTAGGAAAGCATCCACGACCTGCGTGTTCTCTTCGTCAAAGACCGAGCACGTCGCATAGATGAGCTCGCCGCCAGTAGCCACGCGCGCGGCAGCCTCTTTGAGCATCGTCAGCTGCAGTTTGGGCAGCTCAACCGTCACATCCTTTTCGGTCAGACGCCACGGAATCTCGGGATGACGGCGCATAGTGCCGGTGCCAGAGCACGGCGCGTCGATAAAGACCGTGTCGAACTTAACCGGCTCGCCAAGCATGGCATCAAATGATGTGAGCACCTCATCAAGCTCGCAAGCATCACCCGAAACCGTACGAACGCCCTGAATGCCGGCCTTATGCAGGCGAGCGAGATTCAGATCGCACTTGCGATCATGCAGATCGAGCGCCGTATGCTGACGCTCATAGCCCGCACGCTTGGCCTGGCACATCATCACATAGGTCTTGGTGCCACGACCAGCACCAATCTCAAGGCAGCTACCAGGGCGCGTGGCAGCTGTGGCGATAAGTTGCGCGTTGAGATCAGATGCCACCGCGGCAGCACGCTCAAACACACCCGAAGCAACGGTAACCTGGGCATCAACCGGGGCATGGCAGCCCGGGAACACGGGTGCCACAAGCTGCGAAATATACGGATCGAGCTTAGTCGCAAAGGCGTTCTCATGCAGGGCCAGCGGCGCGGGGGCCAGATTGCCGGCAAAGTTAAGCGCACCCTCGGGCGTGTCAAACGACGCCATAATGCGAGCGCACAGCCAGCGAGGAAGACCCATAAGGCGCGACAGACGAACCAAGCGTCGCTCGGACTCATCCATGTCGGATGCCGTGGCAAAGTCCTCAACATTGTCCGCAACCTTATGCAGTACAGCATTGGCCAAGCCGGCGGCGGACTTAGCACCGCAACGAACCAGTTCAACACCCTGACTTACGGCAACACGGCCCGGCGTATGCAGGTAGAGCATCTCGAAGGCCGAGATACGAAGCGCCATGCGAACGCGCGGCGCAACCTTTTTGGGCTTATCGAGAAACTGATCGAGCAGCTCGTCCAAAACACCCTGCGTGGCGGCAACACCGAGCGCCAAGCGAGCGGCAAACGCAGAATCGCGCTGGTCAATGGCCTTGGCGGAAGCACGGGAAGACAACACGTCGCGCGCATACATGCCACGGCGATCGGCCTCCATCAGCACATCGAGCGCAAGCTTGCGCGCGGGAGACAGCTTGCTCATGACAAAACACCCCACGAAAGATCGGCACCCTGCAGGCCAGCAGCCCAAGCAGAAGCGACCATAGCACGCTTGCCATCAGGCTTAACCTCGAGCAGTTCAACCGAGCCATCAGAAAGGCCCAGGTAAACACGCTTGGCCTTAACGAGAACCTGACCCTCGCCGAGCGACACATCAGCCGCCGCAGCATCGAGCACACGCACGGTCTTGCCGGCAATCACGCAACGAGCAGGCGCGGTATCGGACGAAGCGAGCACATGACGCACGCAATCGAGCGCCGCCATTTGCGGATCCAAGCGCATCTCCTGCTTAGAAATCTTGGCAGCATGGGTAACGAGCGCCTCATCCTGTTCAGTCCACACGGCGGTGCCATCGGCAAGAGAAGGAAGCGTATCGGCAAGCAGTTTGCCGCCAAGCTCACCAAGCTCCATAGTCAGCGCCTCAGCATGCTTACCGAAAACCGACGTGGAAGCCTGAGCACAATAAGCACCAGTATCCACACCATGCCCGATGCGCATGATAGAAACGCCAGCAACCTCGTCACCAGCAAGAATGGCACGTTGAATGGGAGCCGCGCCGCGCCAACGAGGCAGCAAGGACGCATGAACATTCACAATGCCGAGCGGCGCCATATGCAGCACCTCATCGGGCAAAATGCAACCATAGGCAGCCACACAGAAAATATCAGCCTGCGCAGCCTGGAGCGCCGCAACAACCTCGGGCGTCATACGACTGACCTCAACAACCGGCAACCCCAGCTCAAGCGCCTTGGCCTTAACAGGAGACGGCTCCAACTTCTTACCACGCCCACGAACAGCATCGGGACGAGTAATGACAAGCGCAATCTCGTTCCCAGCCTCAACAAGCGAAGTAAGCGAAGGCACAGCAAAATCAGGCGTACCCATAAACACAATACGCATAAAGAACGTCTCCCTTCAACCAAAGCCGAGACGGCTACAAATAACAGCGGAAAGCCAAGTACTCAGCCCATCCGCAATAACAATTCAACAAGAACAAATATACCCAAAACCAAAGAAAGAGCCGCAATAAAAGCAACTCTTCCAGCAAAGCACCCATCAGCGAAGACGCCCATCCCTGGCCCGACGGCACCCGGGCGAGTCAAGCAGCGTCAACGTAGTCCCCGGGGCGCCCGCCTATATCGTTCCGCGCGCAGTTTCGCAGCGCAGCGAGAATGTTTGAGCACGGGATGATATA